>DAOVHK010000072.1 GCA_030671905.1 Clostridia bacterium
ATTGAAGTAATTGCACGCAGTATGGGTATCGAAATAGAATAGACTAATAAAAACAAGATAAACAGGATAAAACAATGGCAAAAACTCGAGAAAAGAATCAAATCTAAAGGTAAAAAAGACAAACATGAATAGAGTCATACACTGGTGGGTGCCACAGCTCGGTTCCGAGGAGAAAAAATTTATTAATGAAGTTTTTGATAAGAAAAATGATGCAAAATGCACATTTTATTCAAGTTGTGAATCCCTCATATAAAAAATTTATTGAGCATTTAAAGATAAAAAATAAAAATATTTTCGTTAAAAATGCGTTTCTTCCACCACCATTGGAGGATGAATCTCGTATATTAAATACATATAATTCAAAATTAATTGGGTTGCTTTCTATACTTTCACTTATAAGAAAAAAAACAGTAATTGTTACTGTTCACAGCTTTAAGTATTCTTCTGGCAAATTCAATTTCTGGTGTAAATTAGTTTTCTGGCTGGCGGGCAAAGCAGGGATTCATTTTATCACTGTGGGTCCTGAGATAAAAGAGAAAATCACTTGTTTGAACATTAAACCCGAAAATATAGAAGTCATTCCTTCTTTTATTTCGCCTCCTATAAAGGAAAAGGAAATTGCTGAAATTCCCAAAGATATATGGGATTTTATTAATAACCATACTCCTGTAATTTCGGCAAATGCTTTCATGATAAGATTCTACAGAGGTGAGGACCTCTATGGGATTGATATGTGTGTAGATTTATGTGCGGAACTAAAAAAGACCTTTCCGCGGGTTGGCTTTATTTTTTGTCTACCGGAGATTGGAAATTATGCCTATTTTCATAAAATGAAACAGAAGGTTGTAAATAGGGGCATAGAAAATAACTTTTTGTTTGTAACTCAACCTTATCAATTTTATCCAATTCTTATGAAAAGTGATATATTTGTGAGACCAACAAATGTCGATGGCTATGGCGTTTCTTTAGCTGAGGCAATATATTTAAATGTGCCTGCTATAGCAAGCGATGTTTGTACTCGACCAGAAAAGACTATTTTGTTTAAGAATCGAGACCTCCATGATCTTATTCTAAAAGTCAGAGAAGTTTTAGGTAATTACGAACGGTACAAGAAGGGAATAGAGGCAGTGGAGATTGAAGATAATTTCGAAAAGATCGTGAGGGTCTACCAAAAATTAGGAATTAAGAAAGATAATTAGATAAATTTACCGCTTGAATCTGTGCCTACAGGGTTTTGCACAAATTGAATTTGTGTTTGCACAGATTGAATCTGTGCCTACAATGGAGAAAATTAACGAGAATATTTGTAGGCACAATTTCAAATTATGCAGTTTTGAGATGGAAAAATGGAAAGGAAGATAACATATTACTTTTATCGGATGCGGACTTTGCCACCGGGAAAGGTCGCTAGGCTCATTCTGAAAAGGTTCTGTGATAAAGTGGTTGGATACTGGGATAGATTCTGGGTGAGGGTAAAAAGGAGCGAGATATCGAATGAGAAATTGATAAGGGCAATGGTTAAGACACAAGATAGATTGGAGAGGATAGAGGACCTGCTTGATTATTTCAGGAAGAGGGAAGAGCCGAGATGTTTCATTGATTTTGTAAACAAAGAAGAAATTGCGAGGATGTTGAAAACAGACTATCCAGAATTGGCGGGAAATATCGTTTCGGAGGCTGATGGAATCTGTAATGGAATTTTCAGCATTATGGGTAGTGGGGATAAAAAATTGGAGCCCATGGATTGGCATCTCGATTTTAAGTCAGGTTATCGATGGAATCCGAAAACTTATTACCAGGATATTAAATATGCGGTTAAGGCTTGGGAAGGAGCAGACATTAAAATTCCATGGGAGGTTTCTCGCTTCAATTTTTTGAATTACTTAGGTGAAGCTTACTGGCTTACAGATGATGAGAAATATGCCGGGAAATTCGTTTCTTTAATCTCTGACTGGATAGGCAAGAATCCTGTGAAACAGGGATTGAATTGGAACTCAACCATTGAAGCTGGAATCCGAGTGGCGAATTGGATAGTAGGGTGGTATTTTTTTAAAGATTCGAAATCGATAACTCGTGAATTTGTGGCAAAATTCATAAAAAGCCTCTTAGCCCATGGCAGGTTCATAAAATCGAATCTGGAATATGCTGAAGGTCTGACTTCCAATCATTATATTTCCAATATTATTGGTCTTTTTTATCTGGGAATATTTCTTCCTGAATTCAGAGAGGCAAAAGGGTGGTTAAATTTTTCTAAACGGGAGCTTGAGAAGGAAATACAAAAGCAGGTTTATTTGGAGGGAATGGATTTTGAGGCTTCGACCTGTTACCATCGCTTCGTTGTGGAACTCTTCCTTTATCCGGCACTCCTGGCCAGACTGAACGGAATTGATTTTTCATCGGATTATATGTCACGATTAAAGAAAATGTTTGATTTCATCCTTTGTGCGTTAAAACCGAATGGGAAGATGCCCCAGATAGGCGACAATGACAGTGGGAGATTGTATAAATTTGAAGCGAGCAAGAGGGAAGTTCTGGATATGAGATATCTGTTGAATTTAGGAGCGCTATTTTTTACCGAGCCAAAATATAAAATAAGAGAATTTGGACTTTGTCCAGAAGTAGTGTGGATTTTTGGGACGGGGGCTGTTAATAGGTGGCATGAGATGCCAGATAGAGCTATTGCTGATTTGGAAAGTAAGAGTTTCTCTGATGCCGGGATTTACATCATGCGTGAAGGAAGCAATTATTTAATTGTTTCCTCAGGCCCGAATGGGCAAAACGGTACTGGCGGGCATAGCCACAACGATAAGTTGTCCTTTGAATGTTTTATTGGTGGGGAGGAAGTCTTTATTGATCCCGGTACCTATGTTTATACTTCTTTCCCGGGATGGAGAGACAAATTTCGTTCCACACGATTCCACAATACGGTGATGATTGACAGTCAGGAACAGAACCGTTTTTTGACACTTTTTTCTATGAGGGAAGAGGCTAAACCGAAGGTGATAAAATGGGAAACAAATGACAACCTTGACGTTTTTAGCGGTGAACATTACGGGTACACTAGAATGCCGGATAAGGTAATCCACCAGAGAACAATTAAATTTCATAAGAAGGATTTTCGCTGGGAATTTCAAGACAAGGTTTATAATTTAAAGAACCGATTTTCAAACAAGCACTTGATTAAATGGTCGCTAATCCTCCATCCAGATATTGACATTGAAAATTCCAGTACCATAAAAACAAAGAAAGGCAGGAAAGTAAAAATCACTCTTGAAAATGGGCTTGAAGTACATCAACAGGATGCCTGGTATTCTCCAGAATATGGAGTTAAGGTTCCCACCAAAAAATTGACTTGGGAGCTATTTACTGATAGGCCCATAAGTTTTAGATGGATTGTAGAATATGGAAAAGCTGGCAAAGAAGATTAATTTAGGATATATTTCTGATGCTGGGTTTTACTCCACAGCTTTCCACTCTCAAGTTTTAAGCTTATTGACTGGTTTAAAAGATAAGGTGGAAAATATTAGTTTGGTCGTTTTAGAGCAGTCTTTATTTCCATTTCTAAGATTGAAAGACCCTGAAATTAAAAGGAGTTGGAAGAGAATAAAAGAACAGTTTAAAACTGTGGAGGTTATAGTTCAGAAACCGCGCATTTTAAGATGGCTGATGCAGATAGAGTCCCGGAGTTTAAAGAGAATCATCAATGATAATTTAGATAAAGTCAATGTTCTTCACTGTCACGGTGAAGCGGGGAGCTATTTAGGGCTATTAGCCAGGAAAGAGATAGGTAAGGATATTCCCCTAATTTCTGATTTACGAGGATTGGTGTCTCAAGAGTCCCTGCTTTGTGGCAAAGATGGAAATTTGATAACGAGCTTTCTTTTTAATCTGCGAGCGCATGAATTTAAGAAAATAGAAGAATATGTAGTAAAAGAAAGCGACCTTATTTTTTGCGTTTCCCGGAAGTTTAAAAAATATTTAGAAGAGATATATAGAGTAAGCCCGGATAGGGTAGCTGTCGTTCCCAGTTTAGTCGATAGTAAATTGTTTTTCTTCAATCCCGAAGTACGAGCAAGGAAAAGAGAAGAATTGGGTATTGAGAAGCGGATAGTTTTCGTCTATACCGGAAGCACTGTTAAATGGCAACTGCCAGAGGTAACAGTGGAAGTTTTCAAAAAGATAAAAAGGATGATTCCAGAGGCTTTTTTACTCTTTTTGACCAATAATGTATCCTGTGCCAGGAAGTATTTTAATGGAATAGACAAAGAAGATTATTTGTTGATTTCTGTGCCTAACAGGGAAGTTCCAGCCTATCTAAACGCAGCAGATGTAAGTATTCTTTTGAGAGAGAAAAACTTGGTTAATCGTGTGGCATCACCAATAAAGTTTGGCGAATATCTCTGCTGTGGATTACCGGTAATTATGACTCCGGGAATTGGTGATACGGAAGAGATTATTGAAAAACACAGGATAGGAAGACTGTTAGATTTAAAGGGTTTACAGATAAATAAAGATGATTTGCTGCAATTATTAAATAGTGTTGAACGGGAAAGAATTGCAGAAAGTGGGAAAGAGCTTTTTTCTGTTGAGAGTTATGAATCCAGAATAATTTCTTACTGGACTCAGCTTTTGACATAAGGCCTGGTTTGTGATAGTATAATCTTCAAATGGTGGCGGCAGAAGGAGGCTTTGCTAAAGAGGAAGCAAAACTTGCGCTTTGCTGCTACAAAACGAGGAGAAAGATATGGGCAGGAAACTGGTTGTGAAAGTAGTAAATATTGAGGGAAAATGTCCTGTGTATAAGGTGGGAGAGGAGATTGTCCTCAATGAAGGATACCGGGTGAATCTTGAGGAATCAGACAATATCTGTATGCATTCCCTGGCTTCTATTATGCCCTATTATGTAGCTTTATATAATAGTGTTAGTCCTGAAAATTTGGGGTTAGCAAATAAGCACGGCAGAGCCTGTGTTCAATGTCTTGACCCCTGTGAGTTGACTGGTGGTGGAACGGTCACATTTGAGATTATACTAGAAGGAGTCTAAAATGAGTAAAAAAGATGAGAATCAAAAACTTTTGGAGAAGAAAATCGTCCAGCATAAAGCAAAGATTGGGATTATCGGTTTAGGGTATGTAGGATTGCCTCTGGCAATGGAGTTTAGTAAAGCAGGATTTGATGTTACTGGGATTGAAATCGATAAAGATAAAGTGAGAATGATTAATCAAGGAAAGTGCTATATTCAAGATATCAAGCAGAATGAGTTAAAAGATTTAGTAAAAAATAATAAATTGAAGGCAACCGTAGACTTCTCAGTTTTGAAAGAGATGGATGCCGTAAGTATATGCGTGCCCACGCCTTTACGCAAGACGAGAGACCCTGATATCTCTTATATTATTTCTGCCGTTGAAGAAGTGGCTAAATATTTGCGTCCAGGACAACTGGTTATACTGGAAAGCACTACCTATCCAGGCACAACGAGAGAGGTAATTCTTCCCCGATTGGAAGCGAGAAATCTTCGAGTAGGAAAAGACTTCTTTCTGGCTTTCTCGCCGGAACGCGTAGATCCTGGCAATAAGATTTACACTATAGGGAATACGCCAAAAATTGTAAGTGGTATCACAAAGAAATGTACCAGTATTGCTGTTACTCTCTATGAACAGATAATTGATGAGGTGGTTCCTGTCTCCACGACGGAATCTGCAGAGATGGTAAAACTTCTGGAGAATACCTTTCGCATTGTTAACGTGGGATTGGTTAATGAGATTGCCCTCATCTGTGATAGGCTGAAATTGGATGCCTGGGAGGTGATAGATGCAGCGGCCACAAAGCCATTCGGTTTTACGCCTTTTTACCCAGGGCCTGGTTTAGGAGGCCACTGCGTACCTATAGATCCCCACTATCTTTCCTGGAAACTGAAAACTTTGAACTTTTATGCCCGTTTTATTGAACTGGCTGGTGAGATAAATAGTAAAATGCCAGAGTTTCTGGTTAGTAAAATTGACGCTGCACTAAACGAGAGAGAAAAAAGTATAAAGGGATCTAAAATCTTAATCTTAGGGGTAGCCTACAAGAGTAATGTCTCGGACATCCGGGAATCCCCGGCTTTGGATGTTATGAGGCTTCTCAAAGAAAGAGGAGGAAAGGTCGTATATAATGACCCTTATGTGCCTCAAGTAGAAGGACTGAAATCGATTCCCCTGACGGAGAGTTCTTTAAGAAATGCTGATTGCGTGGTAATCACTACTGCGCATAGTGACTATGATTATAAACAGATTGTAAAGAACGCAAGGCTGGTTATCGATTCCAGAAATGCAACCAAAGGAATAAAGAGTAAGAAGATAATAAAACTGTAGAAAAGGAGAGAGAATTGGCGTTATATTTAGTGACTGGCGGAGCTGGTTTTATTGGCTCAAATATTGCTGAACAACTGGTTAAAAAGGGAGAGAAAGTCAGAATAGTGGATGATTTCTCTACTGGTAAGAGAGAAAACATTGGCGGGTTTAAAGATAGTATTGAGCTCATTGAAGGAGACCTCAGGGATTGGGAAATAGTTAAGAGAGTAATGGCGGGAGTCGATTTTGTCCTCCATCAGGGAGCTCTACCCTCTGTAGAGAGGTCAATAGAAGATCCTCTCGCCACTACTAAGGTTAACATCCTGGGGACATTGAATGTCTTGTTAGCGGCGCGCGAGGTGAAAGTTAAAAGGGTGGTTTATGCTTCTTCCTCCTCGGTTTATGGAGATACTCCCACCTTACCTAAAAAAGAAGGAATGAAAAATAATCCTCAATCTCCTTATGCGGTCACTAAGTTGATTGGAGAAGAGTATTGTCGAATATACTATTCTATTTATGGACTGGAGACAGTTTGTCTGCGTTACTTTAATGTTTTTGGTCCCAGGCAGGATCCCGGTTCGCAATATGCAGCAGTCATTCCCAAATTCATCATTCTCATGTTGAAAGGCAAATCGCCTCCCATCTATGGTGATGGTGAGCAATCGAGGGACTTCACTTTTATAGATAACGTAGTAGAAGCTAATTTACAAGCATGCACAGCAAAAGGGGCACCGGGAGAAGTGTTCAATATTGCTTATGGTAAGAGAGTCACTATAAATGAATTGGTAGAGAGGCTGAATAAGATTCTCCAAACCAGAATAGAGCCTACTTATCAGAGTCCAAGAAAGGGTGATGTGAGACATTCTTTGGCAGATATTTCTCAGGCTGGGAAGACTCTCCATTATTCACCTGAGATTGGGTTTGATGAGGGTCTAGAAAAGACTGTTCAGGGGTTTAGAGGCACCTTTTTCTAAATACCAAAAGGCTGGAGTCCCCCGATTTCATCGGGGGTGATTAAAAGGGGAAAGATGAGTATTAAGTTAATAATTGGTGTTGCAGCAGTTATCATCTTTGTTATATTATACTTTTTGGTTAAAGGACTTTTACTCTCACTTTCCCGAAAAAAGAAGTATAGAAAAGTGGAAGATAGGATAAAGAAAAGTATAAAACCTCTCTCTAAAGAGAAGGGAGGTGAGAAA
>DAOVHK010000098.1 GCA_030671905.1 Clostridia bacterium
AGTCCTCTTCCTAAAGGCCGCTCTATTACCCGTTTCATAGGTGTTTCTACTCACAGTTTAAAGGAAGCTATCAAAGCAGAAAAAGAGGGCGCCGATTATATCGGTATCGGGCCGATCTTCCCCACACCCTCCAAGCCTGAGTTAAAGCAAATAGGGCTTAACCCGGTTCGGCAAGTAAGAAAGAAGGTAAACATACCTTTCTTTGCCATTGGTGGGATTGACCAGGAAAATATAGGAGAAGTTATTCGTGCAGGTGCGGAAAGAGTGGCTGTTATCCATGCTGTTTCCAGTGCTAAAAATGTGAGAAAAGCTGCACAAGAGATGAAAAAAAGAATTAAACAAGCAAAAGGTTAAATTGATGACACAATTGGAATGGGCTAAAAAGAAAAAAATTACCAGTGAAATGAGGAAAGTTTCTCGTAATGAGAGCTTAACTCCAGAATATATACGTTCCTGTATTGCTGAGGGGACAGTGGTTATACCTGTTAATGTAAAACGTCACCAACGCAATAAGTTACGAATCATAGGAATAGGGAAAGGTTTAAGAACAAAGGTGAACGCCAACATCGGTTCTTCTCCGGATAGAGTAAATGTGGCGGAAGAGAAGAACAAGTTAGATGTAGCCATTGAAGCTGGAGCAGATACTGTGATGGATCTCTCTACAGGAGGAGATATTGGAAAGATAAGAAGGATGGTTCTCCAATGCTCCATACTGCCTGTAGGGACTGTGCCCATCTATCAGGTTGCCTGTGAGATTTCTCGTAAAGGTAAAAAAATCAGCAAAATGAATGTAGATCGTATCTTTCGCATAATTGAACAACAGGCTGAAGAAGGGGTCGACTTTATGACCGTTCATTGCGGAGTTACCCGGAGAATTGTGGAGACTTTAAAAAGGAATAGAAGGATTACCGGGATTGTTAGCAGGGGTGGAGCGTTTCTGGCACAGTGGATAGTGGATAATAATAAAGAAAATCCTCTATATGAACAATTCGACAGACTCCTGGATATCGCCTATAAGTATGATGTGACTTTGAGCCTGGGAGATGGACTCAGGCCGGGGTGTCTTGCTGATGCCACAGATGAAGTGCAGATTGCCGAGCTTTCTGTTCTGGGAGAACTGGCAAAAAGGGCAAGAGAAAGGAATGTTCAGGTGATGATAGAAGGACCTGGACATGTTCCTTTAAATCAGATTGAAGCTAATGTTTTGTTGGAAAAGAGTCTGTGTAAAGGCGCACCCTTCTATGTTTTGGGTCCTCTGGTGACCGATGTTGCACCAGGTTACGACCATATTGTTTGTGCTATTGGCGGGGCGATTGCTGCTGCCTCTGGTGCCGATTTCCTGTGTTATGTTACTCCCGCAGAGCACCTTCGCCTCCCTGATGTGGATGATGTAACCGAGGGAGTAATTGCTACCAGGATTGCTGCCCATGCGGCTGATGTGGCCAAGGGAGTAAAGGGAGCATTAAACTGGGATATCCAGATATCTAAAGCAAGAGGTTCCCTCGACTGGAAAAGACAAGAAAAATTCTCTATTAATCCTAAAAAGTTCAGGGAAGAGAGGAAAAAGTCGAAACCAAAAGATGTCCGGGTTTGCACGATGTGCGGTGAGTTTTGTGCAATGAGACAGAGTAGTTTTTTGTCTAAAGAGACAAAAACATCCCCCGATAAATCCAGCCCCTGTAAAAATTGAATCTCAGGGGCTGATTCACATAAGGGAGGCAGATGATGAAGATTGGTGTTATTGCAGACACACATGGTGATTTGAAGGGTTGGCAGAAAGTAATAGAAGAAATTTTTTCTGATGTGGATATGATTATTCACGCCGGAGATCTATTCAATTACGGGCCCAGGAATCCCATGCCTGAAGGGTTTGCTCCCGGAGATTTAGTTCAGGAGATGAATGGGTTAGAGATTCCCTTGGTGGTGGTGCGGGGAAACTGCGATTCAAACGTTGATGGGTCTGTGGTCAATTTTCCTGTGCAGAACCCGTTTGCTTTAGTTCAGCTGGGTTCCCTCAGGATTATAGTGAACCATGGGGATAAATTGAGTGATGAGGAAAAAGTTAACCTTGCCAAGAGATGGCGCGCCAATATTTTTATCTCTGGTCATACTCACCGACCGAAATTAGCCAGGGAGGGAGACGTAGTATTTTTAAATCCAGGCAGTCCCTCTTTGCCCAAGGAGAATCCCACAGTAGGTTTAGTTGAAGAGACGGATGGTGATGTGGAGATAAAAATTATTGATGTAGAAACAGGCAAGGTGATGATGGAATAAAGGAGATGAAGGGATAGTTATCGGAGTCGCTCGGTCAGAAAAACCTCGCTCAAAATCCGCCAGCGCTCACGCGAAACCTGGCGGATTAGAAGCTCCTGTAACTATCCCTTCATCTCAGGGTGTTAAAAGGTTGGGATAGTTAGGAGTGGTGAGAGGTAGAAATGAAAGTGGAGTTGGTCTCCGTTGGTACGGAGCTATTGAAGGGGAAGATTAATACTGATAATGCTTATTTGGGCGAGAAGTTAGACAGCATTGGATTGGCCATAGACAGGGAGACTACGGTGGGTGATAGTCGAGAAAAGATTGAAAGCGTCCTTCACGAGGTTTTAAGCAGGTCTGATATAATAATCACCACTGGCGGGTTGGGTCCAACATTTGATGATTTAACCCGGGAGGTTATGGCTAAGGTGTTAAAGAAAAAACTGGCCTTCGACGGGGAAGTGATGCACCAGATTGCTGCCCATTTTGCAAAGAGGGATCTGGAAATGCCCAAAGATAACGAAAAGCAGGCTTATATTATTGAAGGTGCTAAAGTCATTCCCAATAAGGTGGGCACCGCTCCGGGAATGGTCGTGGAAAGGAGAACTGAGACCGCTTCGAAATCGAAAGTTCAAAAAGTGAGTGTTATAATTATGTTACCCGGACCTCCTCGAGAGATGAAACCTATGGTAGAAGAGGTTGTATTGCCGTATCTCAAGGAGAGGTATGAGCGAAAAATATTAAAGAAATGCGTTCTCCATATTTCTGGGCTGACGGAGTCTGCCGTTTATGAGAAAATTAAAGAAGTGGTGGAAATTGAACGGAGGATGGAAGGTGGAATTTTAAGGTTTTCTATATTAGCCCATCTTACAAAGATAGATGTGGAGATTTCAGGGGAAGGTGAGAACGAGTTACTCGTTGATGAAATGCTGCACAAGGCAAGGCAAGAAATTTACGATTGTCTGGAAGACTACATTTATGGAGAAGATAAAGATACTTTAGAGAGTGTGGTGGGTGGGTTACTGCTTAGTAAGAGATTGACCCTGGCAGTGGCTGAATCTTGTACTGGCGGATTGATTGGTGATAGAATTACCGATGTTGCTGGAAGTTCTGTATATTTTAAAGAAGGAGTTGTGGCTTACAGTAACGAAGCGAAAAAGAGAGTTTTGGGGGTTAAAGAAGAGACTGTAAACGAATTTGGCGCGGTTTCCCAAGAGAGCGCATTGGAAATGGCCAGAGGGGTACAGAGAATTAGCGGAACGGATATAGGTTTGGCTACTACGGGGATTACCGGACCTACTGGAGGAACTGCTAAGAAACCGGTAGGCTTGGTCTACGTAGCTCTGGTGTGGCCTAAAATGGGTGTGGAGTTATGCAGAGAGTTTCGCTTTAATGGCAAAAGGAAAGAAATAAAAGAAAGCACAGCGGCAAACGCGCTCGATATTTTAATAAGGGCGTTAAAGGAAAAAGATTAGACGAGGTTATCGTCAAGAAAGAGTAACATGAAAACAAGAGTTAGAAAATTGGAAAGTAAAGATAGGTCTTACAGTAAGCAGATAGAAGCACTCTCCAGGATAAGCAAGGCAATCTCTTCCGAACTTTATCTGGATAATATTTTGAAATTGATTGTAACTGTAACCGCTGAGGTGATGGGGTCTAAAATATGTTCCCTAATGTTATTAGATGAGGATAAGAGGGAACTAATTGTTCGAGCGACTCAGTCGATTAGTGAGGAGTATAACAAGAAACCGAATCTGAAATTGGGAGAGGGTATCGCAGGAAGAGTTGCCCAGGAGAATAGCCCCATTAGTGTTCTGGATGTAAAGAAGGACCCTCGCTATATAAGTGTGAAGATAGCCAAAAAAGAAAAGTTATGTTCGCTGTTGAGTGTTCCCCTCAGCGTGAGGAGGAAGGCGATTGGGGTTATTAATTGCTACACTTCTTCGCCTCGCCGATTTACCAAATCGGAAATGGATGTGCTTACTACAGTAGCCAATCAGGCTGCCATTACTATTGAGAATACGGAACTTATGGTGAGGTCTAAAGTTATTCAGGAAGAGTTGGAAACTCGCAAACTCGTAGAGAGGGCAAAGGATATATTGATGGAAGAGCTGGCGATATCTGGGCAAGAGGCTTTCCGAAAAATACAGAAACAGAGCATGAATAGCCGCAGGCCCATGCGGGAGATTGCCGAGGCTATAATTTTGGCCAGGGAGATAAAAAAATAATAAAAAGCAGATTGCCTGTTTTACTATATGACGTTGATGTCTTTTGCTCTGATGATTGGGGCAGAAGACATTTTTTTCTAACGTGAATTCAAATTGTGATGCGGAAATATTTATGTCTAAGTTACAATCACAAGATAAAGAATATAAGATTATTGTAGTGGGTGGTGGCCATGCTGGCTGTGAGGCAGCTCTGGCAGCGTCCCGGCTTGGTTGTAAGACTCTACTTTTGACTATGAATCTGGATACTATTGCCTTTATGTCTTGTAACCCAGCAGTTGGTGGTTTAGCTAAGGGCCAGTTGGTTAAAGCGATAGATGCTTTGGGCGGGGAGATGGCTAAGAACACGGATGCCACGGCTATTCAGTTTCGACGATTGAACATGACCAAAGGTGCAGCTGTGCGTAGTTCACGAGCACAGGTGGATAGGCAAGCCTATCGGTTGAAGATGAAAGAAGTCTTAGAGAGACAGGAAAATCTGGAATTGAAACAAGCCCTGGTTGAAGAAATTCTGGTGGAGAAAAAAAGAGTGGTAGGAATAAAAACAAGCATTGGTGAGAAGTTTTATGCACAAGCAGTAATTATTACTCCCGGAACTTTCTTAAAAGGATTAATTCATATTGGTTTGACCAATTTCCCTGCTGGCAGGATGGGTGACTTCCCGGCAGTAAAACTTTCAGAGAATCTTAAGGAACTCGGTTTTCGGATAGGCAGATTCAAGACAGGAACCTGTCCTCGCTTGGACGGAAAAACTATCGATTTTTCTAAACTAAAAACCCAACAAGGCGATGAATTTCCCTTTCCTTTCTCTTTTACTACTAAAAAGGTAACTCAGTCTCAACTACCCTGTTATATTACCTATACCGATAGTAAAACGCACCAGATAATCAGAGAAGGATTGGACCGTTCCCCTCTGTATACTGGTGTTATCAAGGGGACAGGGGTACGTTACTGTCCCTCCATTGAAGATAAGGTAATGAAATTCCCGGAAAGAGAACGCCATCAGATTTTTTTGGAACCAGAAGGTGTTGATACATCC
>DAOVHK010000094.1 GCA_030671905.1 Clostridia bacterium
TAAACGAATTATTGAGCAAGAAGTTATTAAGATGTCCAGAAAAAAATTGGGTATTCTGAAGTTTGGCAAGAATGTGTTTAATGTGGCAAAAGCAATGGGATGGATATAGAAAATATAGTAATGATAATAGTAGGAATATTAATAATGGTTTTAAGTACAAGAACCATATATCTCGCCTTATTATGATAAAGAATATGGATATAGAAGACAAACTATTTCTTAACAGATTTAAAGTCGATAACGGTCATCCCCATTTGTATATCAAGGACAGAACGATATGCGCAAAATGTAAGGACCAACCCTGCGTAGCCGTTTGCCCGGTCAAGAATTACAAAAAAGTTAATGGCACCATTGAACTTTCCTGGGAAGGTTGTCTGGAATGTGGTTCTTGTCGTATTGTATGCAGAAATGGAGCAATTGACTGGAAATATCCCCAGGGTGGATTTGGAATTATTTACAAATTTGGATAGAGAGAAGAGAATGATGATTAAACTTTGGATAAAGGCTGTCCGAGCACCATTTTTTACAGCCACAATTATCCCAGTATTATTAGGCACTGTTATCGCCTGGGTTCACACAGGGCAAATCTTCTGGATGAAATTATTGTTAACATTAATTGGGGTTATTTTTATCCATGCGGGAACTAATCTTACAAATGATTTTTATGACCATAAATCAAAAAACGATGAATTAAATCTTCATCCTACTCCTTTCAGTGGAGGAAGTAGAGTAATTCAACAAGGTTTAATTCCATCTAAGCGGATATTTTACTCTGCACTGATGTTTTTTGGTTTGGGAAGCGTAGTTGGTTTGTATTTAAACTGGATTTCAAAGGGAAATATGATTTTAATCTTTGGGTTGATGGGAGTTCTCTTGGGATTTTTTTACAGCGCGGAGCCTTTACGGATTGGCTATCTGGGCATAGGAGAATTAGCAGTAGGATTTGGGTTTGGACCTTTAATTGTTAATGGTGCCTACTATATCCAGGCACAGAGAATGTCTCTGGAACCATTCTTAGCTTCAATACCAATCAGTATTTTGATTATGTTGGTGCTATATATTAATGAATTCCCTGACTATGAAGCAGATAAGTTGGTTAATAAAAAAACGTGGATAGTAAAATTAGGCAAAGAGAGAGCGATAAAAATATATTATTTACTTTTGGCTCTGGTTTATCTCACCATAGTCTCAGGAATTATTTTTCGCTTCCTGCCTTTCTTTAGCATACTTGCTTTTGTAAGTTTACCTTTGGGTCTAAAAGCGATTGCTATATCTCGGAAAAATTATAACAAAATCGAGGAACTACTTCCGGTAAATGCGATTACCGTAAAATTGCACTCAATAATCGGTTTGCTTCTCATAACGGGATATTTCTTCGACAAATTGTTATTTATCCTCACCCATCCCTGATGGGCGGAGTTTACCCTCGTCCACCCCTGAGGAGAGGGGTTAAGGTAAAAAATGGAACTAAAAGAAATTTATCAACCCATTGAAAGAGATTTAGTTGAGGTCAAGGAAGAAATAAGAAGACAACTCGGGGAAGAAGATGGTCTTATGAAACAAGTTATTGAAGATATTATTGAGTCTCCAGGTAAACTTCTCCGCCCCACTCTGGCACTGCTTGCCTTTTCAGCGGGAAACAATAACAGAAAAGACAGAAACAACATAATAAAAGCTGCCTCAATAATAGAATTAATTCATACTGCTACTTTAATTCATGATGATGTAATTGACGAAACAACTCTTCGACGGCATAGAACAAATCTTCATACCAAGTGGGGAGATAAAATTTCTGTGCTTTTTGGAGATTACCTGTTTTCCCGGTCATTCACTGTGTTATGTCAACTGGGCTGTCCTGAAATTGTTTGCGCTCTGGCGAATACCATTAATCTCATTTGTGAAGGAGAGTTAAAACAAATAAACAGGGCATATGACTGGGATTTAACTGAGGAAGATTATCTTTCCATTATCGAAAAGAAAACTGCTTCTTTGTTTTCGTTTTCCTGCTTCTGCGGGGGGCACCTGGGAAAAGTTGCAGCAAATGAGATTGAAGCATTGGTTAATTTTGGCCTAAGCTTTGGTATAGCTTTTCAGATGGTTGATGATTGTCTCGACTTTGTAGGTGATGAAAAGGTAATGGGGAAGTCCTTGGGTTCGGACCTACGTAAAGGAAAAATAACCCTTCCTTTGATTTATTTATTGAGTTCAACTTCTGGGGAGGTGCGGAAAAAAATTATTGAATTTATTTCCTCGGAACAAAAAGAGGCAGCCATTCTTATAATTAAAGAAATGTTACAGGAACATCAGGTTATGCATCGTTGTGCGAAAAAAATAATGCAATATATGGAAAGAGCCAAAAAAGAGATGAGAAAAATAAAGAACGTAAACACCAGGAAAAATCTTATACACATATGTGACTATACATTATTAAACCCTGCAGAAACTTTCAGTGGAGTAAATGTGCTATAAGAAATTGGCCCGATTAAGACGGAATTGTTAACAGGAGGAATAAAATGTTTAGCGCGGTAAAAACGAAATTGAAAGGGAAGTATTCTAAAAATCGAACGACAAAGACAGAAAAGGAGGGAGACTACTTGAAAGAGTTTTTGAACAATGAATTAACAGATTTGGAAAAGTTATTATCCGAGGAAGCAAAATTGAAACAAATGGCAGAAGATAAAAGACAAAAAATCAACAAAGCAATAGAACGGTTGGAAGGGAAAATGTCTCTGTTTAAGGAAGAGATGGAAAAGATGCGGCTCCAGTTCAGGCATCTATTTGAAAATAAAGAAATAGACAAAGGGCAAATAGAAACTGAACTAACCGCAGGAGCTGGGGAATTAGAACATATTGGAGAAGGTGAAGAAAGTAAAATTAAACCTGAAGAGGTAGAACTGGAACTGAGACTGCAGAGCAAGGAAGAAGAAAATAATTTACTCAAAAAGCAGATGGCAGAAATGGAAGAACGATTGCGAATTGAGAGTGAGAAAAGGGATCAAGAAATACAGGAATTAAAGAAACGACTGGAAGAAATGTCCGTAGAACAGCAGGAATCAGTTTAATTTTTTCCTCCCAAAATTACGCCACATAAAACTCAAGTTGCCCACCGTCTAATCGAATTTTTCAGCCCCAGAGTGTCACTTTCCTCACACTTTTTTATCCATAGAAAATACCGTTCGTAAATTTATAACAGCGATTTTTACGCTTGTTTTATTCCTTAAAAAGTTGTATACTTAATCCGCATAATTAAGGAAATAGAACAATATTTATCTCTCTATAATTATGTTATGAGTTAAATTGGGGTTCTCCATGAACATTGTTTTGACAGGAATGATGGGCACTGGCAAGACGGCTGTAGGGAAAAAGTTAGCCCAAAAATTAAATATGAAATATATTGATACTGATGGAATGATTGAAAAAGATGCGGGGATATCTATACCTAAGATTTTTAAGCAAAAAGGTGAACCCTACTTCCGGGATGTGGAAACAAAAGCTGTTAAGTGTGTGGCATTGCTGGATAACTTTGTTATAGATACTGGTGGGGGAGTGGTTCAGAGAAGCGAGAACATGGAAGAGCTGGAAAGAAACGGGATGATTATATGTTTAACCGCCTTCCCTGAAGCGATTCTTGAGCGCACAAGTAAGATGAATTATCGGCCACTACTAAATGTGGATGACCCTGTAAGTGAAATAAACAGGCTTTTAAAGGAAAGAGAACGATTTTATAAGAGATGTAGCAGGATGATTGATACTTCTAATAAAGGGATAGAAGAAGTTGTGGATGAAATTATTAAATTCGTATCGGAGAAGAAGAGAAAATGAAGACAGTAAAAGTGGGACTGGGTGAGAAGAGTTACGATATTCTTATAGGTTATCCCCTGGATGAGATTGGGGGAAGGCTTAAGAAATACACAAAAGGGATTAAGAGCCTTATTGTTACTAATCCCACAATTGCAGAATACTACCTGGAGACGGTGGAGAGAGGCTTGCAGGAGGCTGGATTTCGAGTCTTTGTGGCTCAGGTTCCCGATGGTGAGGAGCATAAGTCCCAGGATGAGGCGAATAGACTGTATACAAAGTGTGTGGAATACAGGTTGGAGAGGGAATCTATTATTGTGGGATTGGGAGGTGGGGTGATTGGTGATCTGGCTGGATATGTAGCGGCAACTTTTATGCGTGGTCTCCCCATAGTTCAGGTTCCCACTACTCTCCTGGCTCAGGTGGACAGTTCCGTAGGTGGTAAAGTGGCGGTCAATCTTCCCGAAGGTAAGAATTTGGTGGGTGCCTTCTATCAGCCATTTCTGGTCTATATTGACTTTGCTGTTTTGAAAACATTACCGGTTGAGGAGATGGAGGCAGGGATGGCTGAGGTGATTAAATATGGCATTATTCTCGATAAAAACTTCTTTGAATATCTGGAAGAGAAGATTGGAAAGTTAAGAGAACTCGATTCAAAGGTGCTGGAAACTGTTGTAGCTCGCTGTTGCAAGCTTAAAACAGGAGTTGTGGAAAAGGATGAGAGAGAAAAAGGGCTAAGGGCAATTCTCAATTTTGGTCATACTCTGGGGCATGCACTCGAGGCTCTTACTGATTATAAGAAGTACAAGCATGGCGAGGCTGTGGCAATTGGGATGGTTGGTGCGTGTAGAATTGCCCAGGAAATGGGGATGTTGAAAAAAGAGGCAAGAGATAGAATTGAGCGTTTGATTGAAAAAGCTGGTTTGCCAGGTAGAATTGGAGTGAAATTAAGTGTAGACGATATCATACAGGCTCTCTCTCTGGATAAGAAGGTGCAGGCAGGGAAGGTCAGGTTCGTTTTGCCAGAGAGGATTGGAAGGGTTGTAGTGCGGGATGATGTCCCAGAGCACATAGTGAGAGACGTAATTAGAGGGTTGATAAAGTAATTTTTTGCAATTGTTAGGAGGAGAAATGAAACTTTTAGTGATTAATGGTCCCAATCTTGACCTTTTAGGTGAGAGACAACCTGAAGTATATGGCAGGTTGCCTCTAAAGGAAATTAACGAGAAAATGGTCGAATTAGCTAAAGAACTGCGATGTGAACTCGAGTTCTTCCAGTCTAACCATGAAGGCGAGATTGTGGAGACTATTGGAAAAACCAAGGGTAAATTCGACTTTTTAATCATTAATCCTGCTGCTTACACCCATACAAGTGTGGCTATCAGGGACGCTATTGCCGCTACAGGGATTCCCACTATCGAGGTTCATCTGTCAAATATCTATGGACGGGAAGAGTTTCGTCGGAAGTCTTTAATTGTGCCGGTGGCTGTTGGCCAGATTTGTGGTTTTGGTTCGGATAGCTATCTTTTAGCATTGAGAGCCGCAGTGGGGATGAAGGGATAGTTATCGGAGTCGCTCGGTCAGCAAAACCTTGCTCTAAATCCGCCAGCGATTTGGCAAAACCTGACGGATTTGAAGCTCCTGCAACTATCCCTTCATCCCTGGGGTGTTAACGAGGTAGGGATAGTTATCGGAGTCGCTCGGTCAGCTGCACAGATTGAATCTGTGCCTACAATGGCATTTGTAGGCACGGTTTTAACCGTGCAAAAGAGAAGGCAAA
>DAOVHK010000078.1 GCA_030671905.1 Clostridia bacterium
ATTGCAAGATTCAATTGTCAGCCAGAACGGTATTGTGGTCAACATTGTCGATGGCACGAATCTTGAACGGAACCTGAACCTTACCTTGCAGTTGCTAAAGAAAAATATTCCGGTTATTGTGGATTTGAATTTATGGGATGAAACGAAACATTTGGGTATTTCTATTGATGTAGAAGAACTGGAAAAAATTCTTAATGTGCCTGTTGTTCCTACCTGTGCTGTGACTGGTGAGGGTATAAAAGAATTAGTCGATAGATTACTTGAGGCGAAAGCAATGACTTACGATTACCCAGAAGAAGAGAAGTGGCATGAGATAGGAAAGATTATCGAGCGTGTCCAGAAAGTAAGACATCGCCACCATACTCTTTTAGAGAGAATAGCCGATGCCTCAATAAGACCCCTCACCGGGATTCCCATTGCTCTGGGAGTCGTCTATATTGCTTTCAAACTTATCAGATTTATTGGAGAGGGGCTCATTGGTTATGTCTTTGAACCAATATTTGAAAAACTATGGGCGCCACTTATGATGAACCTTTCTTCTATTTTAGGTTCTGGTGGGTTTATCCACGATATATTGATCGGGAAGATTTTTGCAGGGAAAATAGAATTTTTTGAATCCTTCGGTATTCTCACCACAGGACTCTTTGTGCCTTTTGCCGCAGTTCTTCCTTATGTATTTGCTTTCTATTTAGTGTTAAGTTTTTTTGAAGATTCTGGCTATCTCCCCCGCTTGGGCGTTCTGGCAGATAAGATGATGCACCAGGTAGGACTCCACGGCCTGGGAATAATATCGATGCTTCTTGGTCTGGGTTGTAATGTCCCTGGTGCTTTAGCTACCAGGGTAATGGAGACTGAAAGAGAAAGATTTATCAGTGCTACCCTTATGGCCATAGCTGTTCCCTGTATAGCCCAGATTGCCATGATTGTTGGCTTGGTGGGCAAATACGGAGCAAAGGCACTTATGCTTGTTTTTGGAACTTTATTTCTGGTCTGGATTGTGATTGGGATTTTGATGAATCGTTTATTGAAAGGAGAAAGTCCGGAAATATTCGTGGAGATACCGCCCTATCGAATTCCTTATTTTGGCGCGCTGGCAAAGAAGCTATGGATGCGCGTTAAAGGATTTTTGAAAGAAGCAATACCTTTTATGCTCTTAGGGGTATTTATTGTGAACATCTTGTATTCGCTTGGAATTATAGATTTCTTAAGCAAGTTAGCAGGACCAGTGATAAAAAATATCCTGGGGCTTCCCTCAGGTGCGGTGGCTTCGTTACTCGTTGGATTTTTAAGAAAAGATGTAGCTATAGGCATGCTCGTTCCGCTGGGGTTGACTCTGAAACAACTGGTAATCGCCAGTGTAGTCTTAGCTATGTATTTTCCCTGCGCAGCGACCTTTGCCGTATTGGTGAGGGAACTGGGAGTAAAAGATATGGCAAAGTCAGCAGTAATTATGATATTTTCTGCAATTCTCGTCGGCGGACTGCTTAATCTGATTCTTTAAGAAATGTGATGAGAATGGTAGGCAGAAGCGAACGATAAATCTGCCAAAAATATTGTTGAATGATTGAATAATTTGTATAATAGGTTTAGTTTGTAAAATAGGAGATAAAGGAAATGATTCCAACAGGTCCTTTAACAATTAGGTTATATGGCGATTCTGTCTTAAGAAGAAAATCTCGAGAAGTTAAAGAGATAAGTGGAGATATCCGGAAACTCATAGACAATATGGCAAAATTGATATATCAGAATAAGGGTTTAGGACTGGCTGCACCACAAGTGGGAATATTAAAAAGAGTGATAGTTGCTGATGTGGGAGATGGATTGATTAGCCTGGTTAATCCCAAGATTCTCTGGCGTCAAGGGAAAGATACTATGGCGGAAGGATGCTTGAGTATCCCGGGAATTAATCTGGAAATAAAGCGTTCAAAGGAAGTGATAGTAGAAGGTCTAACTAAGGAAGGGGAGAAGGTTCAGTTGGGAGCAGTGGGACTCCTTGCTCGTGTATTGCAGCACGAAATCGACCATCTGGATGGGATATTAATAGTTGACCGTGTTCCTAAGAAAATAATAAAGCCAATTAAGAAGGAATTGGATAAAATAAAAGCGACAGCACAGAAATAGAATGAAGACACAGTCTCGACATATTTTGAAAGAGCTCCAAAAGCACCTACCGTATACAATTTTCAGTGTAGCTGTGGGAATGATGGCACTGGGAGCACTCACAGTGCTGATTGAGGCGAAAAAATTTCCACAAGCCTCGCAAAATTTATTCCATATTTTTCATCCTCTTCATATACTTTTCAGTGCCACGGCAACTACGGCAATGTTCTGGAGACACGATAAGAAAATACTTAAAGCAGTCTCCATCGGTTTTGTTGGCGCGGTAGGCCTTTGTGGTATTAGCGATATTTTCATTCCATTTGTTGCCGGCTATTTCTTAGGTGTCAAAATGCACTTACATATCTGTATTCTTGCTGATCCAATGCTAGTTTTACCCTTTCTATTCTTTGGTATATTTATGGGTTTTGTCCTACCCGCGGTGGCAGAGAGCACAATATTTTCTCATGCAGCCCATGTTCTAATAAGCAGTATGGCCTCTATTTTTTATCTGGTCTCATTTGGGTTAACGGAGTGGATTCCAGTTGGTGGGATGGTGTTCATTTATATGGTTTTGGCAGTTATGATTCCCTGTTGTACCAGTGATATCATCTTTCCCTTACTTTTTGTTAAGAAAAAGGGTTAAAGAATAGAATACTTCAAAGGGGCACCATTAATCGCTTCCGCAGTTCTTATTCAAAAGTTGTGGGTAGTGTAGCCCTTTATGGGCGTAATTTTTACGGGGACAAGCCTTTGGGCGACCATAAAGGTCGCCCCTACGCGACCAATAAGGCTTGTAGAGTTTTGACTTGACAGAAATAGAAGTAGTATGTTAAAATCAAGCTTAATTGAAGCGAAGCAAAGGAGGGTCGCTGTTCCGACGAATAAGGAGGAACGGTCTAGCGACGCCTGCGAGACGGTGAGCAGGCAGGTCACCGACTGAAGTGAAACTGAAGGAGGTGAGGTAGATGTCTGTGGGCAAAAAGACTGGTCTCTGGCTAATCCCATTCGGTGTGGCTGAGATTTTCCTTATCAACCTCTATTTTGGGATCTTTGTAGCAGCTTTAGGTTTGGTAGTATTCATCTTTGCTAAAAAGTAACTATCTATCAAATTTAGAAAGGGGTGATTTTTAGATGAAAGAATGTACAATGAAGACCTGGATGACTGCTTTGAGCCTTATATTTTGTCCTGTTACTTTTCTTTACCTTACGATTTATCCATTGATTATTCCAGAGAGTCAAAATGTGGTATGGGCAGCTTTTGTGGCCATGCCCATATATTTCATTGTAGGAGCCAAGAAGGAAGATTTTCCCAAATTTTTCTATAGCATGTTTGCAGGATTCTTCTGGGCATATATGTTTCTTCTTCCTGGAGGCTGGCTGTTAAATCTCTCCGGGTGGAATCTTTCCCCGTCTCTGACGGGTAATTTAGTTGTTTTGGTGGTGTGTGCTCCATTTCTGCTAATGCATCTGGTTTGGATTGCAAATTCTACTTGGCTGAATGTTTGCCCGATTATGTTCGGTGTTGTTGCCACTAGTTTTGGCACAGGAGGTCAGCGTCCTATCGGCTTAGCTGTAGCTCTGACCTTAGGAATGCTTGTAGCTTTAGTCTGTGTAGAACTTACCAATGCAGTAGTAGGTAAACCTACTCTTGGCCAGGCTGCCTGAAAGAAAGAATTAGTCTAAGAATGTAGATTTAGCCTGAGTTTTTCAGAAGTTAATACTCAATATAAAGGGGCTCCGGTAACGTACAATTTCTTTTTCTCCGGAGTCCCTTTTTTATGAAATTATCAATTCCCCCTGTCCCTCTCCCCCATAGGGAGAGGGGAAAATCATTAGATTGTGAAGGAAAGAATGGCAACAATCGTTACCTCAAAGAATAGAAAAGTAGAATTTGGCAAAGGTCTTCCCACGGCTATAATTGGAGAAAGAATAAATCCTACCGGAAAGAAAAAACTTGCCGAGGACCTTTCGAAGGGCAAGTTCGATGTTCTTGTCCAGGAAGCGCTTTCTCAGAAAGAGGCAGGAGCGGATATTCTCGATGTCAATGTGGCGGTCTCTGGTGTTGATGAGATTACCATCTTACCCAAGGCGGTGTTGAAGGTTCTGGAGGTTTCAGGGCTTCCTGTCTGTATCGATTCATCTAATCCAGAAGCCCTAAAGAAGGCATTAGAGGTCTATCCCTATAAAGCTCTGGTAAATTCGGTAACAGGTCAGGAAAAATCATTGAAAGCTGTTCTGCCCCTGGTGAAAAAGTTCGGTGCTTCTGTAGTGGGACTCACTATGGATGATAGTGGCATTCCCAAAACAGCAGATAAAAGATTCGCTGTGGCAAAACGCATAATAGAGGTTGCTGAATCTTATGGAGTTCCCAGAGAGGACATCGTGATAGACTGTCTGTGCTTAACCCAGGCTACAGAGACAAATTCGGCAGTTGTAACCCTGAAGACTTTAACAAGGGTTTCCAGAGAGCTGGGCGTAACAACAGTCTTAGGAGTAAGCAATATAAGTTTTGGTATGCCTGATAGGAAGATTATTAATTTATCTTTTCTATCACAAGCTATTTCACAAGGACTCAATGTTGCTATTGTCGACCCCACAATTGAAGGGATGGTTGAGACCATTCTCGCTTCCGATTTTCTGGTAGGAAGAGATTCCTATGGTAGGAGATATTTGAAATACTATAGGGAAAAAGTTAAGGAGTTATAAAGTTAGAAGGATGAAGTTTACGGTAAAGTTTAGTCCAATTGGTAAAAGAGTAATGGAGAATAGACCCCGGCTCCTTTTGGATATCGCCAGGGAAGAGGGTGTGGGTTTAAAGTCCCTTTGCGGAGGTAAAGGTAAGTGTGGAAAGTGTAAAGTGATGGTCAACCCGGCTAATGAGCTTACCGCAGTGGAAAGGAAGCTTTTCACTCAAGATGAGATAGACGAAGGTTACAGACTTGCTTGCTGCACGACCATAAGAGAAGATACACAAGTATATGTTCCACCCTCATCCATAACCGAAGAGCAGAAATTGCAGATTTGGGGAAAGGAGATTGAAGTCAAACCCTTTCCTTCTGTGAGAAAGTTCTTCCTCAAGCTTGCCAAAGCAACTCTCTCAGATACAAGGGCCGATTTCCAGAGAATTAAAGAAGAACTGAAGAGAAAATATAATGTTAAAGTTGAGAGTGCAGATTCTAAAGTGTTGGACATTATTGGACCTACTTTGAGAGATTCCCATTGGTCGATTACCGCTATTGTGAGAGGAAGCGAAATAATCGGAGTTGAACCTGGAAACAGAACGAAGGAGAGCTTGGGTATAGCGATTGATCTGGGCACGAGCAAGATAGCTTTCTATTTAGTCGATTTGCTAATCGGTGAGTCCATAAATATTTACGGGATTACAAATCCCCAGATTGCTTATGGCGAAGATGTCCTATCGAGGATTCATTACGCAGGCAATACCAAAACTAATTTGAAAAAATTGAAAAGCGAGGTTCTCAAAGCCATCAATCTTGCAATAAAGAAAATTTGTAGAGAAAACAAGGTAGAGCATAGAGACATTCTGGAAGCGACTCTTGTTGGCAATACTGCTATGCATCACATTTTTTTAGGACTCCCTGTAAAGCAACTGGGACGGGCTCCCTTTACCATGGCTACAAGCGAGCCCCTGGAAATAAAAGCGAGTGAAATGGGTTTGGAAATATCTTCAGGGGGATATATCTATCTTCCTTCTCCTATTGCAGGGTTTGTTGGCTCTGACCATTTAGCTATGCTCATAGCCTCGGGAATCGAAACGAAAGAAGGAAATCTAATAGCTATCGATATTGGAACAAATACTGAGATAGCATTAAAAACTAAAGAAAGGATTATATCTTGTTCCTGTGCCTCAGGACCTGCTTTTGAAGGAGCACACATTAAACATGGGATGAGGGCAGCTTCTGGAGCGATAGAAAGGGTTAGTATCAATTCGAAGAGTTTAACTATTAATGTTAGTACGATAGACGATAAGTCCCCTGTAGGGATATGTGGTTCTGGAATTCTGGATGCTATTTCTGAGATGTTAAGGGTGGGGATTATTGACTCTGCGGGGAAAATAAATTCTGGTTATAAGGGAGTTCGTAAGATTAAACGTGGAAAATCGCTCGAGTTACTCCTGGCAAAAGGGAGGAGACGAGAGATAACCATAACCCAAGAGGATGTCTCTGAAATCCAGCTCGCCAAAGGAGCTATAAGGACAGGTATTGAAATACTTTTAGAAAAGACGGGCTTAAAAGCTCAGGATATAGATGGAGTAATCGTTGCCGGCGCTTTTGGCACTTATATAGACCCGTTAAAAGCAGTGAGAATTGGGATGTTTCCGGAAATAGACGTTGGAAAGTTCACCCAGGTGGGAAATGGGGCTGGAATAGGGGCAAAGGCAATCCTCGTCTCCCAAAAATTGCGTGAACAAGCCAATCAACTGGCAAAGAGAGTAGAATATTTAGAATTGGCTACCCATGCCAAATTCTTGGAACATTTTACAAGAGCTATCCGTTTTCCGAAAATAAAATAGGTATTTGATTCTGGGAGAGAAACATGCCAACTTATGAATATTCCTGTTTAGATTGTGGTAATAGATTCGATATCTTTGCTACGCTGTCAGAAAAGGAAAAAGGAATTAAGGCGAAATGCCCAAAGTGCAAAAGTAAAAAGACTTCTCAAGTCTTTGGCAGTATCTCCGTAATAACTCCAGGAAAAAGCAAAAGTTCCTCTTCAACCTGCCCCCCAGAATGCTCCTGTAAATAGGCGCTTCCTCTCCCGAAACCGAAATGGCATCGGGAAAGGTCGCCTTACCAGTTC
>DAOVHK010000144.1 GCA_030671905.1 Clostridia bacterium
CCCGAAAAAAGAAGTATAGAAAAGTGGAAGATAGGATAAAGAAAAGCATAAAACCTCTCTCTAAAGAGAAGGGAGGTGAGAAAAGGCATTCGGTTTCTGAATATGAGGAATGTATCAAGAGGACTAAGGATAAAAATGTGAAAGCCTGGGGGAAGTGGCTTCTGGCTCAATTTTACCATGATAATCCCCATCGCCAGAAAGATTACCTTGATAAAGCAATTGAGTGCTATACAGATATAATGAAGGAATTTTCGGATTACCCTTTTCACGAAGAGAGTTTATTCCGCTTGGGAAAGATTCTCTTCTTTGAGAAGTTGGATCATAGGAAAGTCTGCGATGTATATCAACAGTTACTCAAGAAATATCCCCGCTCTAAATGGGTGATTATTGCCAAGGAGAGAGTGGAGCTCGTTAGAAATAATCTTACCTACCCCCATGCATTAAATGATTATATTCTTGCAGAAAAATATTTTGAACGGGGCAAATATGAAAAGAGTATCCAAAGTTTGCTCGATATCATTGAAAAATATCCCAAATCAGGACTGGCCAGCGAGGCTTTATATCTTCTGGGTGACATATATCATTTTAAACTTAAAGATTACAGTAAAGCAATAGATGAATATCAGAATCTTATTCAGGAGTTTCCTCAGAGTAGATTTGTGGCTAATGCCCAATTTAAGATTTCCGAATGTTGTCGTAAACTGGAAAAGTGGCAAGAGGCAATTAAAGCCTACAGGAAATTCATAAAAGATTACAGTCAATATGGCTATTCCGATTACGCCCAATTCTATATAGGGCAGTGCTATGAGAAATTGGAGGATTGGAAAAAGGCAAAAGATACATATAGTTCAATTTCCACGAATTATCCTGAAAGCATATGGACTGATATTGCCCGTAACAGGATTAAATATTTAGATAAACACCCGGGAGGTTAACTATGGTTTTCTATGTAGTGGCATTTTTCTTTGCTCTGGCTCTGGCGTATGTGTTGACTCCGCTATTGCGAAAAATAGCACTTAAATTTGGAATTCTTGACCATCCGGTCCCGGGTATAAAAATTCATCTAAAGCCAGTTCCCTATTTAGGAGGCTTAGCCATCTGGTTGGCTTTTGTTGTGACTCTTCTGGGAGTGAGGCTCCTCACCAGTTTTCCTACAGGCACTCTTCGTAATCTCCGCGGAATCTTCTATGGGGGAACTTTGATAATGGTCTTAGGACTTATTGACGACATTTGGAAACTCGACTACAGGGTAAAACTTTTTGGACAGTTCATTGCTAGCATCATCCTGATCCTGTATAATATCAGGATAGAATTTATTTCCAGTATCCCCCTGTCCATTTTTCTAACTATTTTCTGGGTAGTGGGCATAACTAATGCAGTTAACATTATTGATATAATGGATGGTTTGGCTGCGGGAGTGGTAGTTATTGCCGGTTTGGCTTTTTTCTTCATTGCTTTACCCACGGAAAAGATTTATGTCAACTTTGCTGCCTTAGCTCTTGCTGGAAGTTGCCTCGGTTTCTTAAGATACAACTGGCGACCAGCCAAGATATTTATGGGAGATTCCGGGAGCCTGTTTATCGGGTTCATTCTGGCTGCTGTCTCATTGGGGGAAAGTTATACAACAATAAATAATATTGGGCTTTTTGCTCCCTTTTTAGTCTTAGGCATCCCCATTTATGATACCTTATTGGTCATATTTTTCCGGATACTTAAAGGGAAGTCGATATTTGCTGGAAGTCGTGACCATTTTGCTTTCAGGCTGGAGGCAATGGGATACAATAGGAAGAAAGTCGTTCTGATTAATTACTATCTTACAGCAATCTTAGGACTTGCAGCATTTCTTATTACTACAGTTAAATTTGAACTTGCGGTGATTATATATGCAGCGATTATCGCTTTTGCTATTCTTTACGCGACTCGTTTAATTTATGTCAGGGTGGAATGATGGCTGGAAAAGTGTTAATAATAGGAGCGGGATTAACCGGTTTGTCCACTGCTTTCCATCTGGAAAAGATGGGGGGAATGGACTATTTAGTTTATGAGAAAGAGAGAAAGGTCGGTGGCTTATGCCGTTCAGAGTATAAGCCATGCCCAGGATTGAAAGGGAAGTTCACCTTTGATATCCTGGGACACCTCCTGCACCTGAAAGAAGAATATACAATAGGATTGGTAAGAAGACTCCTGAAGGAAAATCTCACGACCGACATCCCAAGAGATTCCTGGATCTATTCAAAAGGTGTGTATACGAGGTACCCATTCCAGGCAAATACATATGGGTTGCCACCAAAAGTGGTGAAAGAATGTGTCTTTGGATTTATTAATGCCAAGTACCATTCTCTTCACTGCAAGACACGTCCACCTGAAGGATCGTTCTATAATTGGATTCTGCAAAATTTTGGAGAGGGGATTGCTAAACATTTTATGATTCCCTATAATCAAAAAATATGGACAGTTCACCCACGAGACTTGACTTGTGGATGGATAAAAGTGAACCCCAAATATGTGCCTTCGCCTAAGATTCAGGAGGTAGTAATTGGTGCTTTGGAAGACCAGGAAAAGGCTTTTGGATACAATGTCCGTTTCGACTATCCCCGAAGAGAAGGAATCCAGAAATTGCCTGATGCATTTGAAGCGAAGATTAAAAATTTGAATTTGAACACAAACCTTTCCAGGGTAGACATAAGAAAAAGAGTGGCCTACTTCAAAGGGGGAAAAATCGAAGAGAAGTTCCGATTTCTGGTTTCCACAGTTCCTCTACCAGAATTAATTTTAGAGATAGTAGAAGATGTGCCAGGAAAGGTTAAGAACGCTGCTCTTAAATTGAAATATACTTCAGTTTTGAGTTTGAATCTGGGAATTAAACGCGAGGAGATGGACCATGGACATTGGGTCTATTTTCCTGAAAAGGAATATTGTTTCTATCGGGTCGGCTTTCCCAAGAAGTTTTCAGACCAGATGTGCCCTCTTGGCACAAGCTCAGTCTATGTTGAGATTGCCTGTAAGCCAGGCGAAATAACCCCAGAAAAGGAAAGAGAATTCATCGTCAGAGCAAAAAAGGACCTGATCAAGGCTGGGATTCTGAGAACAGAGAGTGAAATCCTTGTGGAACATCCGGAACGGATAGCCTATGCTTATGTCATTTATGATAAAAATCGAGATAGAAACTTGGAAATAATTCAGGATTACCTGAGAGATAAAAATATCTACTCAGTGGGACGATATGGTGGCTGGAAGTATTCCACGATGGAAGAGGCAATTTTAGAAGGAAAGGAAGTTGCCGAGAAGTTAGCTGCACAATTGTAATATAATCATGTCACTGCGAGCGACTGAAAGGAGCGTGGCAGTCCGGAGATTGCTTCGGTCACTTCGTTTCCTCGCAATGACAGCTTTGCTGCTACAGTATGCGCCCGACCAAAGGCGGGTCGGTCGCCTTTTTTGGGGGAAAAATGCGTTGTCTGGTTACTGGTTGTGCTGGATTTATTGGTTCTCATTTGGCTGAGAAATTAGTCGAATCCGGTTTTGAGGTTGTGGGGATAGACTCTTTTACGGATTACTACGACCGAAAAATTAAGGAAACTAATGTGCAAAACCTGTTGAAATCGTCCAATTTCACTCTTATAAGAGAAGACCTTTTGGGTACAAATTTAGATAAGTTGTTGGAAGGGGTCGATTATATTTTCCACCATGCTGCCCAGGCAGGAGTTCTCGCCAGTTGGGGAAGGCGTTTTGAAACCTATTTAAATAACAATA
>DAOVHK010000181.1 GCA_030671905.1 Clostridia bacterium
AAGTGCATCTGGAAGCAAAAGTAATGAAGAAAATCAAGGATGGGAAAATTAATCTTCGCTCTAGATATATTTTTTTAGCCAGGAAATTAGGCCTGGGAGGAGGACTGACGCTTTCTCTAATACTGGCCGCTCTTTTTCTCAATCTTGCCTTCTTTAGTATGAAGACCTCGGGAAGTTTGGAATTCCTTTCCTTCGGTAGAATAGGTATTCTGGCTTTTCTAGAATCCTTCCCTTATCATTGGGTTTTGATCGGGCTGGCATTTTTTACCGTAGCCAGTGCCATTCTTTCCCGATACGACCTTTCATACAAGAAACCGTTCAAAGTAATCCTTTCGGTTCTTATTGTACTCATCTTTATCGCCGGTATCGTCTTAGCCATTAGTGGGCTCAACGAAGCTATGGAAGAGAGAGTAGCTGAAGGTAAGGTCCCTCTCCTACAATCTTTCTACAGAAGAAGGCAGGTATGGAAGAATGGTTTAGTAGGTACGGCAATGGAAATAAAAAGAGATGGGATAGTGATAGAAACCAGTGAAGAAAAGAGAGTGTTTATTGAACTCACTGAAGATACTCTTTTGCCCGATGGGCCCGATTTTAAAATCGGAGACCGTATCCGAGCTGTAGGTGAATGGAGTAAGGAAAATTTCCAAGCCCATGCACTGCGACTTACCAATAAAGGTAAGAGAACTATGAGAGGAACAGGAGGTGGAAAAGCTAAGAACTCTTTCAAATGAGTTTCCTTGTGAATCCCTTTATGTAATCCGAAATTTCCCTCCTTTAGAAACCCTTCATCACTCAAATAAGCTTTCCTGAAGTAACTAAATAAATGCCCATATAATTTGAAATAAATCATTGCTGTTAGATGTATTAATTAGTGATAGAGAACATAGAATAAATTTTTGCTTTAGGGAGATAAGAAAATGAAGACAAAGAAAAAAAAAGTCAAGCTAATTGCTTTTTCTCTAATTCTCGGTTTGCTGGCAATGGTTATAGTTTCTTCACCATCTCTAACCTGTGAATTTACTTTTAACTATGAGCGAATAGAAGCCCTTATAGGAACAGTAGGTGAAATAGGAGTACGAGTAGAAAGAACTCACCGAAATTGCAGCATGGATGATTCTCTTGACTATCAGTTTGACTGGAAGCGCATTCAAATTCTAGCTGAGACCGACTGGGAAGAAATTGGCCCACAACTGCACGAAAAATGGTTCCAGGTATCTCTAAGTTCTATTGGGGAAGGATTTTTCAAAATTTCCAGGGATTGTTCCAAAGAAGGGTATGAGGAAGCAGTGCTACCTATTACAGTAAAAAAGGAAGAGGGAGTTTGGCAATTAGCCTTAAAGGGCGAATACCCCTATGAGCTTCAGCCAAAGATTGAAATAGAAAAGGCCTTTGCCCAGCCTTTTTTTAATAACGATGTCTTGAAAGTAGGAAAGGTAGAAGTAAAGCTCCCCTTCCTTCCCCAGGAACTAGTGGAATACGAAGAAGAAATAGAGCTTTATTACTATACTTTTGAGGGGAAAACTCTTCCTCTCCTTGTTGTCAGCAGCGATTTTTTCTATCGCTTTGACCAGTATGAAAAATAAAAGATTATTTGCTAATAAATTCCTATAGTTACAGAAAGGACGGTGAGCAAAAGATGAGAAGAAAAAGAGAGAGTCTCCTGGCTGGAATAATAATCCTGACCTTGTTGGCCGGCTTTTTATTTACAAACCTGCCCGTTTACGGCGCGGATTTTGGCTCGGCAGATAAATTTGGCTCTTCTGAAATCGAAAAGGACTTCAATTTACCGACTACTCAAGAAAATATAGAAAACTCCTACTTTGACCATGACCAACTAATTAAGCTCATCCTCCTTCTGGTATTTATGGCAACTGCTACTATCATAATAAAAAATTCCCTTAGTAAATATCGAAGAATCACTTTAATAGCTTCCGTAGCGGTATTGGGATTCTACTTAGGGGGATTCCTATGCCCCCTTACTGCCATACAAAATCTATTTATAAAGTGGCAAACAGGTTACCTGCTTCTATTTCTAACAGTCTTTATCTCGGCTCTTATTGCCGGTAGAGTTTTCTGTGGTTATATCTGCCCTTTTGGAGCCCTACAAGAACTACTACACTTAAAAAAAATCTCTCTGACAATTCCCTCTGCCTGGAATCGTTATCTTAACAAAGTCAAATATGTTTTATTGGGGTATCTGTTAATAAGAATCATAATTACCGGCGAGGTCAGTCTCCTCGGCTATACACCCTTTAAGGTATTATTTGCCTGGGGTGGAACTCCCCTATCCATTGGCCTTAGCATAGCTCTTGCTATTCTATCCCTGATAATATATCGCCCTTTCTGCCGTTATCTCTGCCCACTGGGAGCTTTCCTGGCCTTGATTTCCCGCTTGAGCCTCTTTAAAACCAGGTTCAATTCCAATTGCGTTAACTGTCTACTCTGTCAGAAAGTTTGTAAGTCTGGAGCCATAACGGGCAGGCCTCCCAGAATAGATTCCTCAGAATGTATTCTCTGCGGTGAGTGTCTGGAGGAATGTCCTAAAAAAGCAATTATTACAGAAAGAATTACAATCTCGGACTTATCCCGGGCCAAACTCTGCCCTACACCAACAACAGAGAAGAACCCGAGAAAGGTAATGAAATAGTCTCGGGTCGTTTTGAAATAAATTGACTACAGAAAATGTATTAGTTATTGAAGAGCAA
>DAOVHK010000055.1 GCA_030671905.1 Clostridia bacterium
AGTCGGTGAGCAGGCAGGTCACCGACTGAAACGAAGTGAAAGGAGGTGATACAGAGTGTTGAGATTTCATAGAAAGAGCAAAGGTTTTACCTTGATTGAGTTGATGATTGTGGTGGCAATTATTGGTATTCTGGCAGCAATCGCCATCCCCAGGTTTGCTAACCTGATTGACAGAGCCAGGGAGGCGAGGACCCAGGGTAACCTCGGTTCCGTCAGGTCGGCAATGGCTATCTGCTACGGTGCTACCGATGGTACCTGGCCAGCCACAATATTGGCCATGGTTCCAACCTACATAGACGCGGTTCCCGGGGTTTTACTTCCTTCTGCCATGCATGCTCAGGTTGCTCCTGGTGATAGTACCGAGGCAGCTGTTGCTGGCGATGTTGGGAATTGGTTCTACAACGGTGCTGCTGCTATTGGAGGAGTGGTCAACATTAATTGCACCCACGCCGCTAGTGGAGGCGAACTAGTCAACACCTGGTAATCCTTTGCACTGTATAGGTTGATGTGTCAATTAAGGAAATTAAGCAAATTGGCATGATAATTGGTAAGTAATTAATTGGCCATCAACCTATTTTTTATTATCTAATGGTGGCAATAAGAACAGAAAATCTGACAAAAATCTATATAAGAAAACACCTCTTTAGCTCAAAGAAAACAAATGCCTTAGAGAATCTAAATCTCGAAATCGAAGACAGAAAGGTTTTCGGGCTTTTAGGACTGAACGGTTCAGGAAAGACAACCTTACTTAAGCTTCTGGTAGGCTTGCTCTTTCCCACAAAAGGTTCTGTCTATATTTTTGAGCAGAAATTCCCCCACCTATCTCTACTCTCCAGAATCGGTTATCTCCCCGAATTCCCCTGTTTCCTTATGTATCTTACGGCAAGTGAAATACTCCATTTTTATGGTAAGCTTTATGGCCTTTCTACAAAAGAAAGAGAGAAGAAGGTAGAGGAGACATTAGATTTGGTAGACCTTAAGGAGAACAGGAACGACCGTTTAGCCGACTTCTCCAAAGGAATGCTGGAGAGGATAGGTATGGCTCAGGTTCTTCTCCACGACCCGGAACTTCTGCTACTGGATGAGCCCACTTCCGGACTCGACCCCCTGGGAATTAAGAAGATGCGCCAGACGATTCTGAGGTTAAAGGAAGAGGGGAAAACAATACTTTTGAGTTCCCATTTCGTTACCGAGGTAGAAAGAGTCTGTGACCAGGTAGGAATTCTACATAAGGGAAAATTAAAAAGAATAATTAAGATGAGAGGACTGAAAGTTAGCTTAGAGGACCTTTTTACAGAGACTGTCTCCGAGGCTGTATAATGAAGAAGATATTTGCAATTGCAGAATATACGGTTAAAGAGAACATCAGGCATAAGGTTTTCTATACTATTCTTCTATTTGCCCTGGTGATTATAATAAGCTCTGTCCTTTTCTCTATGCTTTCAGGAGAAGAAGAGACCAGGGTGATTTTAGATATTGGACTGGGTGCAATTGAAATATTCGCTTTCTTGAGTGCCATTTTCGCCGCAGTTGGTCTGGTGTTGGGAGAGATGGAAAATAAGAGCATCTCTCTCATTCTGACAAGACCGGTGAGGCGCTTCGAATATATTTGGGGGCGCTATTCTGGCATTCTTTCTATCTCCTTGTTCAATATTCTATTAATGTCCTCTGGGCTCCTGTTTCTTCTATTCATTAAGGGCTGGAGTTTCGACTTCAGGTTCTTACTGGCAGTAACTTTTATTTTCCTTAAAGTGGTAATTATAAGTGCTTTGGCAATTCTTATCTCTCTGATTTCCACTTCCCCAATTTCCAGCATCTCTATGACTTTCTTCTTATGGGTTCTCGGTCATGTTACTGACCATTTGAAATATTTAAATCACGTATTGCTGGAAGAAGGAGTTAAAATCACAATATTTCTAAAAGCAATCTACTATCTTTTGCCCAATTTTCAATACTTAAATATTAAAGATTACATAGGTTACCCGAATCCCTTAGTGGGAACTACTATTTTCTGGCAGGTAGCCTATAGTTTAGCTTATGCCAGCGTAGCCACTTGGCTTTCAGTTCTCGTTTTCTCCCGAAAAGAATTCTGATAGTTGCGCCATAGTAGTGTAGCCCTTTATGGGCGTAATTATTACGGGGACAAGCCCCTGGGCGACCATAAAGGTCGCCCCTACGCGACCAAAACCTTTACGGGGATAAACCCCTACACTACAATTAGTCCAGTCGAGGAGGCCGACCTGAAGAGGAAAAAATGAAGAAATCTATTTCTCTACTTATTCTGATTTTGCCTCTCTTGGGCTTATCTATTTTCGCTCAGTACCAGGTAGAGAAGAGATTTGAATTTCCTCTGCCATCAATAGTAGAGGTGAAGCCTTCTTCTTTTATCTATTTCTGGGGTAGCTTGCTTGGTCTTCGCCGAGTCTCTTCCGATTTAGCATGGATAAGACTCCTGCAGTATTATGGGACTTTGGAAGGAGAAGAGGAGCACGTTCACCACCTACACCATCACCAGAGAGGGGAGTATGAAGAGCTATTTCCTATGTGTCAGGAGGTAGTTCGGCTTGACCCCTATTTTCATTACGCATATCTATTCGGTGGTGGTACTCTTGCTTTTAATCACCAGCGATACGACGAGGCAATCGAGCTTCTTCAAGAAGGAATCAAAAATAATCCGAAATTCTGGAAGTTCCGCCTGTACATAGCAGCAATTGTTTATACTAAGACCAAACAGTATGATAAAGTTGTTCCTCTTCTGGAGGAGGCGATTAGATACAGAGACTGCCCTGAAGTGGTTAAGATTTTTCTCGCCAATATCTATAAGGCTAAAGGAGAATATGTAAAAGCAATAGCTATCTGGGAAAATATTCTTGCCACCAACAGGGATGAGTGGGCGAGATCAGCAGCGGAGAGTCATCTAAAAGAGATGGAAATTCCCCGTTAGAAATAAGGAGCTCTGAGGTTTTATTATTCTATTTTATCATTTTTATTTTAGGTCTGGGATTTGGCAGTTTTGCTAATGTGTGCATTTATCGCCTACCCCGAGGAGAGTCGATAATCCGGCCAGGCTCGCACTGTCCTAAGTGTGGAAAGCAAATTAAGTGGTATGACAATATACCATTAATAAGTTATGCTCTTCTCGGAGGAAGATGCCGTTACTGTGGGGAAAAGATATCTCTCCAGTATCCTTTGATAGAGCTAATAACGGCATTTCTTTTCCTTCTTACCTATCAGAAGTTTCAAGGCGCCCCTTTTACAATATTAATTTTCCTTCTTTTAGTATTGTCTCTAATTATCGTTTCTACAATAGACCTTCAAACCGGTTACATCCCTAATAAATTCACCTATCCATTGATTATTCTCGGCCTGTTTTCTTCACCTTTCAATTCCTTTCTCAGAGAGTATAGTGGAATAATAATAAGTAGCTCCAAACAGCTGTCTCTCATTGTCTCTTCTTTTCTGGGACTGTTTGTAGGTGGCGGCATACTCTATTTGATTGCCTTGTTAGGAAGAAGGATGTTTAAAAGAGAGGCTATGGGAGGTGGAGATATAAAGTTAATCTCTGGAGTAGGTGCTTTTCTGGGAGTGGCCAATGTACTCTGGGTAATATTTTTAGCAAGTCTCCTGGGTGCGGTAATCGGGAGTGCGTTGAGAATTACTGGTAAATATAAAAAATTTCAGGAAATCGCTTTTGGAACCTATATTTCTTTGGGGACAGTATTGGTTTTTCTGTTCCAGCCAGGACTTAATCGTATTTATCTTGACTTAATTTCTATCTGTAAATGAGAGAGCTCTGGAAATAGGATAAGGAGTAGCAGACCTTGGTCTGCGTTTTGGAGTGTCAAACGAGTAGGGGTTTGATTTATCGAACCCATCCAGGCGGGCTCAATAAATTGAGCCCCTACAGAAAAGTTGTTGACAATTATTGTATTTTTGGTATATAATTAAGAAAAATAGGGGAAAAAATGGGACTATTTAGTGGTGGTAAAGAATTAGTAGGTATAGATGTTGGGACTCACTCCATTAAGCTCGTGGGATTGAAAGGAACCCCTGCCAGATGGAGTCTGGCTAAATATGCCATTAGTGAAATTCCTGCGGGCTCTATCGAAGAGCTTTCTCCTGAAGAGAGAAAGGCAGTAATGACTTCTGCTCTAAAGAATATGCTCTCCACTACAAAAATAAGGACAAAAAAGGTTGCCACTTCGGTTTCTGGAAATGCGGTAATTGTTCGTTATGTGAAATTTCCCCGAATGAGCCCTTCCGATTTGGAAAAGACCATCCAATTTGAAGCTGAACCTTACATTCCATTTGACATTCGCGAGGTCAATATAAGCACCCACATATTAGGCGACGTTATGGAAGAAGGACAACCAAAGATGGAGACAGTTCTGGTGGGAGCGAAAAAGGAACTTTTGCAAGAACGGTCGGAGATTATCGAGGGTGCGGGGTTAAAGCTTTTAATAATAGACGTAGATGCCTTTGCTTTAGAAAATGCTTATGAAATTACCAGAGATAAAGAACATGCAGAGACGGTGATGTTGCTCAATCTGGGAGCGACAACATCCAACATTAATATTCTCGAAAATGGCATTTCAAAAATTGTGCGGGATATATTTATTGCTGGCAATAGTTTTACCAGGGCAATTCAGAAGAATTTGCAAGTCGAGTATCCAGAAGCAGAGAATCTAAAAAGGAAATATGGCTTGACTTTAACAGGCGCAGAAGAAGAATTGGAAAGTATAGCTGCCAAAGATGAAACAAAAGTCCAGGTTTCCACTATCCTGATGCCACTTATCCGTGAACTTGTGGGAGAGGTTCGCAGGTCAATCGATTATTACCAGGCGCAGACCGGGGGAGAAAAGAGCGTAGACAGGATTATGCTAAGTGGTGGTAGTTCGAAGTTAAATAACCTGGATAGATTTTTGAGTGATGAACTCGGGTTGCCGGTAGATATAAATAATCCTTTCCGGGGAATAGATACAGCAAGAATTTCTGGTACAGATTGGCAGGAGCTGGCTCCTTTATTTGCTGTGGCTGTAGGGCTGGCTACCAGGCGCGAAGGGGACACCAGATAGAAAGTGACAGAGCGATAGCTCTGTCTCAATGTAGGTAGTGTAGGGGTTTATCCCCGTAAAAATTACGTCCATAAGAGGCTACACTACATTTAGAAGATGTTAAAAGATGATTAAGATTAACTTATTACCTAAAGAAGTAGGGAAGAAAGTTGCTCTGCGGGAGAAAAAGCTTTTACTTTCTATCATAGTTTTCCTGGTGGTAGGAGGATTTTTAGGATTATACTCTTTAAAGGTTGGACAATATACTCGCCTGAAGAAAAAAGCAAAAAGAGTGGAGAAGCAACTTAACCTTTTAGAAACGATAGTTAAAAAAGTTGATGAAATAGAAAAGTCCAAAGAGGCTCTGGCTAAGAAATTAGATGTTATTCAGAGCTTGCTGGGAAATCGCGCGGTCTATCCCCAACTATTGGAGGATTTAGCAAGGACAGTTCCTTCCCGAGTATGGTTGACCTCCTTACTGACCAAAAGCGAGTCTGATTTCTTAACTATTACCATTGAGGCTTCAGCTATAGATAATTATGCAATTGCCAATTTTATTACTAAATTGAGTAAGGTTAAGAATTTTTCTAAAGTTGAACTGATCAATATAACTACCAGAAAAGGGAAAGAAGAAATAGCAATAAAAAATTTCGGTGTAACCTGCGAGTACAGGTAACCCCATTTTCTAATAAGTGAGACAATAAGATGACAAAACAACAGAAGGTATTGTTGGGTATTCTGGGAGTCTTAGTTTTTTTTATGTTTTATAAATATCTCTATGGTCCGCTGGGGCTTAAGTTGAAAAAGGTCAAGAATGAGTTGACTACAAAGCAATCAAAACTTACACTCGCCAGAGCAAGAACAGGTCGTCTGGAGCAGCTAAAAACTGATTATGAACTGCTCAGAGTTAAGGTGGCAGAAGCAGAGAAAAAGTTACCCAGAGAGAAGGAAATTCCTCGCTTGCTGCGAGATATAACCAGTGCTGGACGGAAGTTTAAGATTGATATTTCTGATTTCCGGCCACGAGCAGAAAAACAACAGGAATATTACATATCTCATCCTTTTCTAATAACTCTGGAGACTAACTATCATAATTTAGCGCGCTTTCTGGCTGAAATAGGTCAATATGAGAGAATTTTCCATATTAAAAATTTAAGTGTAACACCAATACTGGAAAATAAAGAAAAACTGAAAGGCATTTCCACAGATTTTCAACTGTATACTTATACTTTTAGAGAAAAAGAGGAGAACGAAAAAGTAAAAAGTAAATGAATAGTAAAATTGTTATAATTATTTTTATCCTGATTCTCCTGGGACTCAATGGTTGTCCTAAAAAAAAGGCCAGGCCAGTTTCCAGAAGGCCCATAAAAGAGAAAGAGATTGTCCTGCCTAAAAAAATAGAAGAGAAAAGGCGAGGCAGGTATACATATGGTGGTAAGAAGTATAATGACCCGTTTGCTCCTCCTGAGGACATGGGAGGAGGAATTGAAAGGGTTGGTAAAGGTGTAGAAATCGACCTGAGTAGATTGAAATTAACAGGAATTATGATTTCTCCTTCAGCCAAGGACAACTATGCCCTGATTGATGCTGGTGGAGGAAGAGGATATGTAGTTAAAGGTGGAAAGCTAATAGATAATTACAATAGGGTTGTAGATGGTGTGGTGGCCATAGTGAGAAAAGATAAGGTAATTCTAATTACTCGTAATAATGTCATTCGAGAGCTTAGATTGAAAACTGAAAAATGAGAATTAAAAGAGGAGAATATCGAATGAGAAAACTACTTTTTCCCAAAATAGTATTTATTTTAGTGTTAGGATTGGTCTGTTTTGTAAATGTTGGACCAGTTGCCCGGGAGGGGAACCCCGCACCTGAGTGGGAAGAGTTGACCAATGTGAAAGTTCAGAAGATCAGCGAAACTAAATCAAACATCATAATTACCACTACGGGACCCATAAAATACCACTGTTTCAAGATTACTAATCCACCAAGGCTGGTAATAGAGATGACTAATACGGTTCACAACTGGAAACAGAAAGAGTTGGAAGTAGGCAATTTCTTACTTAAGAGAATCCGTTCCGGGCAGTATCAGAATGAACCTATTAAAATAGCTCGGGTAGTTCTCGACTTAGAAATGCCAGTTGATTATGAGTCTACTGCCACTGAGAAACAGATTATCCTGACTATTTTTGGTAAAGGAACCATAGAAAAGGTAGAAAAAGAAATGCCGAAAATAGTAAAAGTAGAAAGGGAAAAAAGGCCAAAGATAACAAAGAAAAAAATAATAAGGGAAAAAGGAATTGCACCAAACATTCAAGATGAAGAACATAGAAGACTGGTAGAGAAGGTAAGAAAAGAGAAGAGGGAGAGAAAGTTGGCTAAACTGCCAATAGAGGAGAAGAAGAAAAGACCAGTGGCGATAGGAGAGGTAATGGGTCCAATCAGCCAGGAGCCAGTAAGTTTAGATTTTGTTGATGCTGACATATCACAAGTAATTCGCTTCTTTGCCTTGAAGACGAAGATGAATTTTGTCCTGGCTGAAGACGTTGAAGGGGAGGTCACCATCCACTTACACAGCATACCTTTCGATGAAGCACTAAGAACTGTTCTGGATCAAAAAGGACTGATAGGAATTCAACATTCTGAAAATGTTATCAAGGTTGTAAACAAGAGCAAAATGCCCACTTATAGAAAGACATTTTCGCTACAGAATAGAAATGCTTCAGAGGTCAAAGATACCATTGATACGTCATTAACAGCAGAAGAAAAGACGTATACCACTGTTGGTATATCTGATGTTACTAACGCCTTAATTATAACTTCCACTGCGGAGGGTATAGAGAAGCTTTCCCAGCTCATTGAGGAATTGGACATCAAGATGCCTCAGGTCAGAATTACGGCAAGGATTATGGAAGTAGATATCGGTAAAGGTGTAGATCTGGGAATAGATTGGACCATGACTAAAACCTTTACCGACGGTGGTGCATTCAGTGATACAACGGTGGCCGGAAATGTAGAAGATATGGCTTCTCCTTTTAGTTATGGAACGCCAGCAACCTTAAATATAGCTACAATAATGAGCGGAGCAGATCTTGCTCTCACTTTAAAGGCTCTGGTAAAGAAAACCGATACAAGGACATTGTCTAAGCCCACCCTGGTGGTAGAGAACAACCGTCCAGCACACATCCATGTGGGCGATTCGATACCTTATAAGGAAACTATAGTGACCGCGGCAGGAGTCACCGAGACCACGAAGCACCTGGAAATCGGAACTACTCTTGATGTTACTCCTACAGTTAGCCCTACGGGTAATCAGATAAGTCTGGATGTTAACGTAGCAGTGAAAGACTTTGTGGGTTTTACTGTAGCGGGACCACAAACCACAGACAGGGAGGCGACGACAAAAGTTACCATAACCGAAGGACAGACAGTGGTGATTGGTGGACTGATTAGTGAGACGGAAAAGGGAACGATGTACCAGGTACCAATTTTAGGCGATATCCCCATTTTAGGTTACTTGTTTAAGAAGAAAGAGACACACAAGCGGACATTGGAACTTCTGATTTTCTTAACCCCCCATGTCATGCGCCACTAAAAAAGGGGACAGGCTACTTTTTTCAAGG
>DAOVHK010000187.1 GCA_030671905.1 Clostridia bacterium
ATCGGACTGCCACCTATAGCATCAGGATATATACTGAATACCATTGGCTTTGTCCCATCCACAGGCACATTATCCTTTATTAACCTTCCCTGATAGTTTATCTTGCAGGGAACTTCAGCAAAGGAATACGCTAAAGAAATCAACAAAATTACAACAGATAACAAGATTACTTTTTTCATTTTAAGACCCCTTTTTTACCCACAGATGGGCACAGATATTTGTGACCATCTCAGTGCTCTATTTTCTGACTTCCCTTGTCTCTTTTCTGTTCCAACTGAGGTGGACTTTTTCTCACTTTTGTCGTCTGTGTAAACGAATTATAAAATATTTGTAAATTTTTGTCAACTTGACTGGCCATCTCCTATTCTAAGTATATATCATATATGTTATAGATAGGTTAAGAAATTGTTAATTTTTTGTTAATTTTTTGTTAATCCTTAACAGGATTTTGTTTATAACGCAGAGCTTCGCTCTGTGGCTATACAGAATTCAGTTTTTTGTTTGCATTTCATTTGTAAATGTGTTAAAATTAAAAGTTAATTAAAGCTTTAATTGACTTGTTCAGGGGGCTTTAAAGTGGACATTCCCACAAAGTATAACCCAAAGGTTACAGAGAAGAAATGGTATGACTTCTGGCTGGAGAAGAGATATTTTCATAGCAAACCCAGGCCAGAAATGAAGCCCTATACTATAGTCATCCCACCCCCCAATATTACTGGCTCCCTCCATATGGGGCATGCTTTGAATAATATTTTGCAGGACATTCTAATTCGACTAAAGCGAATGCAGGGTTATAATGCACTCTGGCTTCCTGGAACAGACCATGGAGGAATTGCTACCCAGAACGTTCTGGAGAAGGAGCTTCTCTCCCAGGGATTGACCAGGGAGAAATTGGGTAGAGAAAAGTTCCTGGAAAGGATGTGGGAATGGCGAAACAAAGTAGGAGATACAATTCTTGAACAGTTGAAGAGGCTGGGCTGTTCCTGTGACTGGGAGCGCACCCGGTTTACTATGGATAGTGTCTGTGAAAGGGCTGTTTTAGAGGCTTTCGTTTACCTTTATGGGAAAGGGTTAATATACAGGGGCGAGTACATTGTCAACTGGTGTCCCAGGTGCCAGACTGCTCTTTCAGATATCGAAGTGGAACACGAAGAAATTAGGGGCAAATTATGGTATATAAAGTACCCCCTCAAAAGTTCGAAGAGGGGAGCCTCCTTTGTTATGGTAGCTACTACACGACCGGAAACTATGTTGGGAGATACAGCAGTTGCTGTTAACCCAAAGGATAAGAGATATAAGGAGTTAATTGGAAGCGAAGTTATATTACCTATTATGGACCGCCCCATTCCCATTGTTGCTGATGGGTTTGTAGATTCTGCTTTTGGTAGTGGGGCGGTGAAGGTAACCCCGGCACACGACCCGGATGATTTTAAGATAGCCCAGAGACACAACCTGCCCAGTGTGAAGGTTATTAATGAACAGGGCAGGATGACTGAGGCTTCCGGGAAGTATCAAGGGAAGGACAGGTTTGAGTGCCGGAAGGAGCTGGTAGAGGAATTAAAGGAGAAAGGGTATTTAGAAAAGATTGAGGATTACAACTATTCGATTGGTCATTGCTACCGTTGTCAGACTATCCTGGAACCACTGGTATCTGAACAGTGGTATCTGAAGACAGGGGAGATGGCAAAAAAAGCAATTGAAGCTTCCAGAAAGAAGAGAGTGCGCCTCATTCCTGAAAACTGGACTAAGCCATATTTGAACTGGCTTGAAGAACTGCATGACTGGTGTATTAGCCGTCAGATCTGGTGGGGGCACAGGATACCCGTGTGGTATTGCCAGAAGGGGTGTTCCCCTGTTGCAGCGGTGGAAAAACCGGAAAGATGTCCAGAGTGTAGCAATAGCAATCTTATCCAGGACCCCGATGTATTGGATACCTGGTTCTCCTCAGCTCTTTGGCCCTTTTCTACTTTCGGCTGGCCAAGAAAAGAAGGCAAGATTCCCAGTAAATCGAAAAGTGAGCAGGTAATCAATGACCTTGACTACTACTATCCCACTTCTGTTCTGGTTACAGGATACGAGATTCTCTACCTTTGGGTAGCCAGAATGGTTATGATGGGACTGACATTGATGGAAGACATCCCGTTTTCTGATGTATACATTCATGGCATAGTGCGAGACGCCAAGGGAAGGAAGATGAGTAAGTCTATAGGGAACGTTATTGACCCCTTAGGAACCGGCGAGAAATATGGAACTGATGGACTGAGGTTTGCTATGGCTTGTGGCGGGGTGATGGGAAGGGATGTTCAGCTCTCTGAGGATAATTTTAAGGCGGGAAGGAATTTTACTAACAAAATATGGAATGCTTCGCGGCTGGTACTTATGAATCTGGAAGGATTTAAATTGCCTCCCGGCGCGCCAACACAAAATGCCTCTATCAGAGAAAGACTCACTTTACCCGATAGATGGATTTTGGACCAGTATAATCGGGCGATAGAAGAGGTCACCATTGCCTTTGAGGAATATGATATAAGTAGGGCAGCAAGGCTCCTTTATGAATTTATCTGGAGTAAGTTCTGTGACTGGTATCTGGAACTGGCC
>DAOVHK010000003.1 GCA_030671905.1 Clostridia bacterium
GGAAACATCACTCCCAGACAGTTATTATTGGGAGCCACCAAATCAGAAATTTTTGAGTCCTCTCTCTTTTCAAGAAGGATAATAGGCTTCTGCCAATCGGAAAGCAACTCCTCCTCTTGTTGAGAGACTAAACAGTGTTTCTTCGCCGTCTCTATATCTGAAACCATAATAGCAAAGGGTTTGTATGGACGTTTCTTCCTTTTACGAAGTCTCTCTACGGCAACACCATTTGTAGCGTCGCAAGCCAAATGGAACCCGCCCAGTCCTTTGATTGCCACAATCTTCCCTTTTTTTAGAAGTTCAATAGTTGCCTCAAGTGCCTCCAGACCTTTAAGGTAATATTCAGAGCCCATCGGCTCGCTTCCGGATTTTCGACTTTTTATGAGTTCTATCTCTGGACCGCACTGGGGACAGGCATTGGGCTGGGCATGGTACCGTCTCCAGGATATATCCTCATACTCATTCTGGCATATAGGGCACATGCGGAATTTTTTCATCGTGGTAAAAGGACGGTCATAAGGCAAATCTTTAATTATGGTAAATCTCGGCCCACAATTGGTACAATTAATGAAAGGATAGTAGTGCCGGCGGTCAGAACTGTCTTTCAATTCTTCAAGGCACTCCTGACAAAAGGCTATATCCGGAGAGATGAGTACTTCCTTTCGCTGGTGAGAAGTGCTTTCCTTAATAATAAAAGACCGATAACCTCGAGTAGGTTGATAGATTATCTTCTTCTCTTTTATCTGAGCTGAAGGAAGTTTCCGTAAAGTAATCTCATCATAGAATTCCCTTACGTTTCTTTTATCTCCTTCTACTTCCATAATCACGCCGGCTGTGGTATTTTTTACCCAGCCTTTAAGTCCGAACTCTTCGGCTAACTTGTGAACAAATGGACGAAAACCGACGCCTTGAACAATACCTTTTATTGTTATTTTTGCTCTCGTTTCCATAATTTATTCCTTGAATACTCGGTTAACGATTGGACAAAGAGAAAAAAGAGGTTTTCCTGTGAAGAGAAGAAAGAATTGTTGACGGGTAAATTCTATAATTTTGTTATAGCCCAAAACTTTTCAGTCTGCTATCGTCCTTGAGGATTTCTTTATCTCCAGTAAAAACAACCTTTCCTCTATTCATCACTACTACCCTCTGGCAGAGCTGCTCAATCATTTCCAGGTCGTGACTCACGATAATTTTTGTTTTATCTATTTCTTGCAGGAATTTTATTATTCCTCTTTTTTCCTTACGATCGAGATTGCTGGTGGGCTCATCTAAAAGTAGAATTTCCGGTTCCATCACCAGAACTGTGGCTAGGGAGACCAATTTTTTTTCTCCAAAACTCAGGTGGTGCGCCGACCGATTCTCACGTCCGGATAAATCTACTCTTTCCAATATCTCTCCTACTTTTCCCCGCACCGCTTGCGCATGATAGCCCAAGTTGATTAACCCAAAAGCAACATCATCAAAGACAGTAGGCATAAAAAGTTGGTCTTCAGGGTCCTGAAAGACAAGGCAAACTTTGCTTCTTATCTTGCGTAGATTCCTATTAGTGAGAGGCATGCCCAAGACTTTTATCGCCCCATTCTTGCTTTGCAAAATCCCATTCAAATGTAGTAGCAATGTAGATTTACCTGCTCCATTAGGGCCTATGATACCGATAGACTCCCCTTCCATGGCATCTAAACTTACCCCGTTCAGGGCAGGCGTTCCATCTGGATAAGTATAGGAGAGATTCTTAATTTCTACGACTTTATCCATTTTTACCTCCACAATCTAATAAAGAAAATAATTGTTATCAAGCTACCTAAAAAGTATAAGTCAAATCTATTTATTTTGAAACTTTCCAGAGTATGAATAGTACCGCTGAAACCCCGGGAAACCATCGCCAGATAAATCCTTTCCGCCCGCTCGTAGGTTCTAATAAATAGTTCCCCTATCATATACCCAATAATCTTGAACTGGTAAACAGGGTTCTTTTTAAAACTTCTCGAATCTCTGGCATTTTTTATCTTCATAATCTGGTCAATCAGAAGGAATATATACCGATAGAAAAATGAGGCAATCAAAATTATAACCCGTGGAACTTTGAGAGTCTCCAGCGCCTTTAACAGAGATGAGAATTTAGTAGTTGAGGTCAAAATGGTCAGACTTAAAACCGAAAGCCACGACTTAATCAAAATGTTTTGGAAAATTAATATGCCCTTGTAAGATATAGTCAAATTTAAAGTCAAAAAATTATACGACCCAGCAACTTCACCACCTTTAAAGAAGGGAATAAAAATAGCTGTGAGAAGAACAAAAGGAATGATAACCAGTGACCTTGCAAAAACATAGAGCAAAGGAATACGAGAGAGCAAGAGCAAAATGAGAAGCATTAAAAAATATCCCGAGAATTTGAGCAGTTCTTGAGGAGGAGTAGAAACAATCACCAGGATAAGGACAAAAAAGAATATCACCTTAACCCGAGGGTCAACACGATGAATTATGCTTCCCAGGTCACTATACTTATCCAGAAATGCGTGCTTCACTTTTGCCTCTTCAGAAACTAAGAGTTAAGCCTTCATCGTCAACAGAAAGTGGTCTTGCCCCATAAACCAGAGAAGGTATATAAAACATAAAAAATAGATAAAGAATTAGATTCTTCATTGAATTTTTTCTTTTCTCTTCAAAATAGCTCCCAAACCGAAGCCAAGTGCGGCGACGATAATCATTCCTACAAGGCCTGCAATTGCTGTTGCTAACTTTTCATTCTTAATCCCTGGTACAGCATAGTCCGGAATAGGAGAGTTAACCACTTGTGGCCCCTCCCCTCTTCCCAGAAACCCTTTATCTTCAGCAACTCTTTCCAATCCATCCGGTTTAGTAGAAGCAAATGGTGAAAGGAAAACTGCTACTAAAACAGCAACTCCCAGAAGTATAATAATCCATTTCTCCATTTACATCCCTCCTAAAATATTTATTTCCAATTTTACCCATACCTTTGCAACAGGTCAGGACGTGCCTTTAAAATGAGTCTTATTACTCCCACACTAATAATGGCTTCACCTACGCCGATCAAAGCGTGGACGCCTGCCATTGCCGGGAGAGCTGCTCTTAGGGGCACAGTTCCTGAGAATGCCAGTTCTATTGAACAGAATGTGGCTGCCAGGACTACTGCCAGCCAACTGGCAATTCCCACTCCCCATAATAATCCTTTCTTACCACCGAAAGAAATCATCACTCCTCTGTAGATGTAGTATCCAAACACAGTGCCTATGATTCCCATATTGAAGATATTTGCCCCCAAAGCTGTTAAGCCACCATCCTGAAAGAGCAGACACTGCACAATAAATATTGTGCTCATTACCAAAGTGGCTGCCCACGGTCCAAGTAGCACTGCTGCCATGACTCCTCCGATGAAATGTCCACTGGTTCCTCCAGCAATTGGAAAATTCAACATTTGAGCAGCAAAGATGAAGGCAGCCATTACTCCCATTAAAGGAATCTGTCGTTCACCAAGACTCGTTTTCGTCTTCCTAATGGCATAAACTATACCTAAACCAGCCACTATATCCATGGTTACCCAGGTCTCGGCATTCAAAAATCCATCCGGTATGTGCATAAATTCTTACCTCCGTTCGTGACTTATTTTATCCGTATAATATATTTTCTAAAATCGTGTTACGAATAGAGAAAAAAATAATACTGCTATGCTATTTCCTTGCCTGTTGTGGCCATAGTCAAAGAGCCGTGTTTTACACCTTTTGTTGACTTCAGGCTATAAGCCAATTCCTCGATTTCCTTGGGCTTACCCTTCACTACCACTATCTCCAAACAATTGGCTTCATCCAGATGAACGTGTTGAGATGAAATGATGAGCTGGTGAAAATCATGCTCGACATCAGTTAATCTGTTTACTAATTCTCTCCTGTGGTGGTTGTAAACCAGTGTAATCGCTCCTACAACCTCTTTGCCTTCTACCCATTCCTTCTTGATTAAATTTTCTCTAATTAAGTCTCCAATCGCCTTAGAGCGAGTAGCATAATTCTTCTCTTTGATATGTTTATCAAATTTAGTTAAAAGTTCTTTCTCCAGTGATACACCGAAACGAACTAAATTTGCCATGTCAACATCCTTTGTGTTACCTTTCTTATAATTGTAGCACAATCTATTTATTTATGTCAAGTATTTTTACTCGCCTTCGATACTTTGTAAGTAAACATTTTTCCCTTGGGTGATTTCTAAATTGTTATCCCCGCAGTTAGGACATTCTAAAGAGGAACTTTGCTGGGAATCTATTTTTATTCCGCAAGCTGCGCATTTTACCTGCAATGGCTCTTTGGTGATTTCTAATTCTGCTTTCTCTGCAATAGTACCAGGCATAATGTGGTCCATTAAGCTATGTTTCAGAAAATCCTCTTCAATTCCCGAAGCTTCTCCAACTACCACCACAATCTTAGTAATTGCTTTTAGATTATTCTCTTTTGCTTTATCCTCTACTATGTGTAATAAATCCTGAGCTATACCCAATTCATGCATATCAACCTCGAAGGAAAGTTTCAAATCCTTTCCAACATTCTAACAATCTTTTCCAAGCCTTCTCTTACCGGCCGGGAAATTTCTTTTCCAAATTCTGTAGTTTTTGGCTGTACGCCCAAAAGAAATACATCGGCAGAGGTCTCTTTCTGTAAATATTTCGCTACCAGGTTCAAGCTCGCGTTATGCGTAGAAAGAGACTCATCTTTTATATCGTCCTTTTCTATAATCTTTATCGTTCCCGGGGAACTACCGAAATCAACCGCATCAACCAAAACCATTGTATCTGGTTTCTGTTTAACAATCTTTCCTAAATAATTTTCAGGGGTTTCACCGACATCAAACAAAAGTAGACGGGGTAAAGGGTTGTTTAATCTCTTTATTATCTCTGGACCGACTCCATCATCGCCGCGTAAAGGATTCCCTATACCTACAATCAGTACTTTACCCTGGAGTCTATTTTTGAGTTTTGCCAGTTCTTTATTATCAGACAATTATTTTTCCGGTTTCTTTTTGCCCCAGATATCTTCAAGGAGAACTTCTCTACGACACCTGGGACAGAGGATGCGAAAGATGTGTGCCCTCCTCAAAGGAGGACCTATTGTTGGTGGGATTTTTACCAACTCCAATTCTCCGGATGCGGTGAGTAGTAAAGGCATATTACCATATGCTAATGGTCCGAGCTTACTCGCCAAAAAGTAAAGGTGGTCTTTAGCTCCAATCACTTTGCCACATTCTTCACAAACTAACAATTCCTTTTCTACTTTAACTATAGCTTCATTCCTATTAAATAAAGCCAAATCGTATTCTCCAGTAAGCTTGATTCCCTTTTCCGTAATACAATTCGCCTGGCACTGCCCGCAGAAAATACAGATGTCAAAATGCAAAACCAGTCTGCGCATGGGTGGTTTTGCTCTAGTGTCATCTTTGACCTCGATTGCTGTTGCCGGACAGACTTCGGCACAGGCACAGCAGCCCACGCACTCTTTCTCATAAAATTCGGGCTTGCCCCTAAACTTCTCAGGAGGCACGTGAGGTTCATAAGGAAACTTCGTAGTATAAGGACCCTTTATAACTGCTTTAATTGCTTCTCTTAATTCCCTTAATTTAGGATACTTCATAATAACCCTACATTTCTTTTTTGTCTTCTTCGTATTTATCGCAAACTGACTTCTCCCAGAGTTTAACTCCAAAAAGATGCGCACCCCGGGCTAAGGCATGAGCAGCAGTGGGAGCAGTAAGAAAGATAAAAGGAATACAAACTAGTGCTTTTATTCCTAAACTGTTAAACCCTTGCATAATGAAAATCCCGAACATAATTCCACAAGTACCCAATGTGACACACTTTGTGGCTGCCTGAAGACGATTATAAACATCGGGCAATCTCACCAGCCCTATACAACCAATTGTATCAAAGACTACCCCAACCACAATAATAATCATTCCTATAATCTCATTCATTAAATTTCCTTCCTGATAGATATTTCGCCAAAGCTAAAGTACCAATGAAACCCAAAAATATCCAGGCTAAAGCAATATCGATTAAGAACTCCCTCTTGGTATAGACTGCCAATAGCGCACAAATTCCCACTACCAAAATAGCCAGGATATCAATGGCCACCATGCGGTCAGGAATAGTCAAACCACGCCAGACCCGATATAAACAGAAGAAACACAAAACTACTAAAATTAGAATCAAGATTTCCATCTAACTATTCTCCGTGCAGATTTAATCAAATATTTTTGCTAATATCCTCTCAAATCGACTAACGATAAGTTTAGTTGCTTCAGCCATATCTTGGGAACGAACATTAATCCAATGAATATACAAATATTCATCCTTAATATCCACACTTAATGTTCCAGGAGTCATGGTAATCGAATTGGCCAGACATACCTTTGCCATATCACTTTTTAACTGTGTCCTTACCTTAACAATCCCCGGATGAATAGGCATTCTGGGATGGAGCACTCGGTAAGCCACATCAAAATTTGCCTTGATGCACTCCCACAAGAATATAGGTAGGTAGTAACAGAACCATAAATATCTTTTTATCTGAAAGCATTTCTCAGGCTGTTGTACAAAAATATTACCGAAAAGAAAAGCTACCAAGAAGGCAACTCCCATCCCGATGGAAAGATGTTGCCAATCTAAAGCTGAAGTCAGCAACAGCCAAAGAAGAAAAGCAACAATAAATAGAACAATTCTTTTCATTCTCTTCGATACTCCTTAGGGAAAATGGAGTTGACCCCATTTTTTTCAGCTTCCCAATATAAGTTGTGCGTACCTGGCACCATTATACAACACTTCCACTGCTGGGTCCAGAATAACCGCCTTTATTCCCGGAATGAGTAGTATTCCCAATCCCACACAAAGTACAGCCAGAATAATCATGGAAATGCACATAACCGCTGGCACTTCTTTTATCTCCTGCCATGCTTCACCCAATTTTCCGAAAAAGGCCAATTTTTGCACCTTAAGGTAATAAGCCAGAGTAATAATGCTTACCACGACCGCTAATAAGGCAAATATGAACTGTTGCGCCTGGATGGCAGCAATAATTATAATCAACTTACTCCAAAAACCACTTAATGGTGGGATGCCGGAAATCGACATGGAAGCAATCATAGAAGTTGTTCCAGTAACGGGCATCCTTTGCGAAAGCCCACCCATCTTTTTTAAATCCCGGTTTCCCGTTGAGTAGACAACTGCTCCTGAATTCAAAAAAAGAAGGGACTTAAAAGTGGCATGGTTCAAAAGATGAAATAAGCCTCCTAAAAATCCTAAGGGAGTGCCCAAACCGAAAGCTAAAATGATATAACCAATCTGGCTAATGCTTGAATAAGCTAACAATCGTTTAAAGTCCCGCTGACCCAGAGCCAAGAGTGACCCAGCAATCATAGAAAGAGTTCCCAGAACCAGCAAGATATACAAGAACGAACTCACCTTCCCCAGTCCCAGAACATTAAACAGAACCCGACAGAGGGCATAAACTCCTATCGCCTTGATTAACACACCAGAAAGCATTGCTGATATGGGTGCTGGCGCAGAAGGATGGGCATCAGGCAACCAGGCATGAAAAGGCATAATTGCTGCTTTGAGACCAAAACCCACTAGGAAGAGAGTGCCCACAAAAAAGACTGGGGTACCAATGCCTTGCTGAGCGATTACCCTGCTCATATCAGCCATATTCAAAGTTCCTGTTAGACTATAGGCTATAGCAATTCCAAAAAGAATGAAGCAGGAAGCAACAGTGCCTAACACTTGATACTTAAATGCTGCTTCCAGTTCCTCAGCTTCAGTACCAAAGGCAACCAATGCATAGGAAGCAATAGCAGCAATTTCCATAAATACGAAAATATTGAACATATCGCCGCTTAAAATCACACCGTTCATTCCGGCAATCATCAATAAGAATAAGGTATAATATCTCGGCTTATCGGTATATCTTTCCATATAAGCAACAGAATAGAATGTGGCTAAGAAACCAATCACATTAACGATAAGAAGCATCAACACTGCCAGACCATCGAGGACCAAGTAGATACCAATAGGTATTCCCCCTACTGCTTCCCATCCACCTATTTTGTAGACCACCAATCCTTGTTTTGTGGCAAGTAAGGCCAATACTAAGAGACTAAAGTTTGCTAAATTGGCCAGAATATCAGGAATCTTTCTTGCTACCCTGCCTAATAGAGGCATCAAAAATGCTGCCCCCAAAGGAATAGCAACAAATAAGACAATGAGATTCATCCCTTCAATCTCCTTATTTTCCTTATATCAAATGTCCCATGCTTTTCATAAATTCGCACGGCAAGGGAAACCAAAAGAGCGGTGACCGCTAAACCGATGACGATTGCCGTAAGAACTAATGCTTGAGGGAGAGGATCGACGAACACAGCTTTTTCAAACCCTTTAGTGATAATTGGTGCTGTCCCTCCTTCCCGATAGCCAATAACTGCAAAGAAGAGAAACAGGGCGTATTCCATAATGCTCAATCCAATAATTATTTTAATTAAGTTCTTCTTAACTAAAACACCATATAAACCAATCAATAGTAACAGTACACATAATAAATAGATCATTCCTTGTCCCCTTTCCCTTTTAAGACTGCTAAGGTAATGAATATGGCAAATAGAGCTGCCCCTACCTCGATGCCGATACCAATATTGCAAGGAAGGATAATGCCCGCACTCAAAAGCTCAAGTGGTTTACCCTTAGGAAGAAGGTTCAGAAAAAAGAAAGTGCCTGCAAAAACACCTAACATCGCTAAAAACCAAAAGATAAATATACCCAAACTCTCAAATAAAGAGGCTCGCCATTTTTTTACCTCTGTAGATAATTCTTCTGAACCCTCTGCTAACACTAATAAAATAAATGCGCCAGCAATGATTATCCCTCCAGCAAATCCTCCTCCGGGAGTAAGATGGCCATGAAACACTATATAAATCCCATATAAAAAGATTAATCCAACAATCAATCTGGTAATTGTCTTTACTATGAGCGTCATTCCTCTCATTTACTTTTCCTCTATTTTGCGGGACCCCGTCACTTTTGTCTCGTCGGGTAGTTTCTCCCTGGTCCGACGACCTATTTTTCGAAGTACGACAATAACTCCCATTACCGCAGTAAACAGTACAGTAACCTCACCTAAGGTATCATAGCCGCGAAAATCCAGGATTATTGCCGCAACCAAATTACTCGCTCCTGTCTTTGTTAGACCTAAGGAGAGATAGTTACCCGCCATTCTCATTATCGGATACCCAAACCGGGGCAACTCTGTAAGCGTTTGATTAATGAAGAATAGAAAAAGACCCAGGAACCCCAGACCGCATAAATATATGAAAATTTTTTTCGCACCCCTTGTTTCAGTAGTATCCTCTCTTGTAGTTTTCAATATTGCAGCAATTAGAATGATAAGAGCTAAGGTCTCCACTACAATTTGGACAATAGCCAAATCGGGTGCCTGTAGAATCAAAAATACAAGGACCAGAGCAAATCCAACAATACCCAAAGAGATAATTGCTGAGAGAAGGTCCTTTCCTTCTAAAGCAATAATAGCTCCCAGAATCATCAAGATTAAAAGTAGAATTAGAATCGTTAACATTTCCTTATCCTTTAACCAATATGAAGAATAAAATTACTGTTCCCATTAACACCCAGATTAAGTATGTGGGCAAGAGACCTGTATGTATCTTCTTTAATCCCTTAGTAAACAGAAAGATAACTCTCGCTCCCTGGTCATAAATATCAAAAAGTTTCTTTTCAGATTTTTTATAGATTACTTTAAGTGGTCCCAAATCTTTTATTGTATCATAGAAGTCCACCCCGGTTACACGGTTATCCTGGGGAATTATCTCACCACCAACGTAAGTTGTATCCGTCCGCAAGCTCTTGATATTACCTAACCAATAGATAATTGCTCCCAAAATAATTCCGATAATAATTAGTAATGTAGCAAGGCCTGGCGACCAGAAACCAAGAAAAGAAATTCCGGGAACTGCGGAGAAAATAAAATTCTTCAAAGGAACCCTATATGCAAAAACACCAAAAATTACACAGAGCCCTGCTAATATCGCCATAGGCATCCACATAGTAAACGAAACTTCGTTTCGTTTTGCTACTGGACGAGGGGTAGTGGGCGATGGGGAACCTAAAAATACAGAGTGTATCAATTTCATAAAACTAGCCAATGTCAAAGCACTACCGAACATTGCTGCCACTAACCAGATAATCCATAATTTATCGCCATCTTTGCCCAGTTGGATCACCCCTTGATAGATCATCCACTTGGACACAAAACCATTAAAAGGTGGAACGCCAGAAATTGATAATGCAGCAATCAAACAAGTAATGAATGTTATGGGCATCAGTTTAGCCAAACCACCCAATCTATTTAAATTCGTAGTTTGAGTACGATGTTCGACTGCTCCCCCTGTCAAGAAGAGACAGCTTTTGTATATCGCATGGTTTAACATATGGAATATTCCACCAGCAATTCCAATAGGATTTCCTGTTCCAATGCCAAGGACCATATATCCAACCTGGCTCACGGCATGGTAAGATAATAACTTCTTTAGATCGTGCTGGACTAAAGCCATCATTACCGCAGCAATAATAGTTACAGCACCAACAATTAACAAAAGCGTGCCCATCGCCTTATTCATTACAAAAATGTCCATAGCAATTCTTCCCAGAAGATAGATGCCCAATAGCTTATCTAAAGAAGCAGGCAAAAAAGCAGTAACAGGGATAGGGGCTTTTTCCGCGCAATCGGGAATCCAGGTATGCATGGGCATTGCTCCAGCTTTGGCAAAGGAAGCAATAGCTAATGCGAGAAATGCAACTGTTGGTAACAAACCAGTCAAGTGAATACTGATGTTATCCATCTGTAAAGAACCGGTCAGAGACCAGATAATGGCAATTCCCAAAATCATCAGACAATCAGAGCCACCGACAATAATAAACGTCTTCTTGGCTGCTGGAGTAGCCTCTGGCCCACCTATGCCAATAAGTAGATAAAGGGTCAATCCGAGAAATCCCCAGAAAACCAGAAGGAGAATCAGATTGTTTGCTAAAATTGCCCCACAAGCTCCACCAATTGTCCACAGAAGATAAGTGTAGTATTCGCTTAGACGCTCCTTGCCCGCCATAAATTTTAGTGAATAAAGAACAATTAAAACCCCAAAAAGACCGATAGCTAAAAGAATAAATCCACTAAGATTGTCGACTTTCAAAAGAAGCAGATCATTGTAAAACCATTCAACAGGCTTACGGAGAAAAATAACTATAGTGAAGTAGAAAGTTGCTAGTCCACCGCCTATTGCCAACAAATCTCTAAGCTTACTTAACTTTTTAGGAATCACTAAACAGAATAGTCCCACTATAAATGGAATGATAATAAGATAGTGCAACAAATTCATCTTGTCCCCTAACTCTCAAATGACTCCGGAGTAGCAGACTTTGGAGTAGCACCGATTGCGGTGCGTTAACGCGAAACAAGTTTCGCCACTCCTAACCTCTGATTCTTCCCATTTCTCTCTTAATTCTTAAGGTCTTTTCCTGCGATAGCTTTATCAAGTCTTGACCGGTCAACTTTTTCTTTCCCGTCTTCCTATCCACAACTGCCATTCTTTCCGTGCAACAGTAACAGGGGTCTACAGCAGCCAGGGTTATTGTGGCATCGGAAACAGTCCCACCAACTACTGCTTTCTGATTAGTAGGAACATTCATATAACTGGGAGCCCTAACCTTGTATCTCACGGGACGATTACTCCCGTCACTGCGCACATAATGAAAGACTTCACCGCGTGGAGCCTCGTGGCGACCAATCCCTTCACCAGGAGGAATCTCCTTAACCTTGGCATCTATCTCCCCACCCACTACTTTTAACTTATCCAGACATCCTTTTATAATTTTTATTGTTTCGTACATCTCCAATATGCGCACAACCGCCTTGGCAAAAACATCTCCTTCTTCCTGAGTAATTACCTGCCAATCAACCAGAGGATAGGCGGCGTAAGGATCGTCTTTTCTGACATCTATAGCCACGCCTGAAGCTCGAGCAGTGGGCCCCAGTGCTCCATACTCGAATACATCCTCTTTGGTTAAGATTCCTACTCCTTTTAACCGGGCATGAATAACCGGATCGTCCATAACCGCACCTTTAAACATATCGAGAATAGGCAACAGTTCATCAACCATCTTCCAAATCTGGGGAATATCATCGGACTCAATGTCCCTTCTTACCCCACCGACCTTCATCATGGCATAATGCTGACGATTTCCAGTAATCTTTTCAAAAATATCCAGAACCGGCTCCCGGTATCTCCATGCCCACATCCATACTGTATTATAACCAATAAAATGACCAGCCAAACCCAGCCAGAGCAGATGGGAATGGAGCCTTTCTAGTTCCCCAATAATACTTCGAATATACAGTGCCCGTTCAGGAACCTTGATATCGGCTAAATCTTCAACTGCATTCACAGAGGCAAAGGGATGTGATGTGGAACAGATACCACAAATACGTTCCACCAGAAATAATACCTGGTCGTAACTCTTTGATTCAGCAATCTTCTCGATTCCCCGGTGATTATATCCCAGTTCTATTTCCAGGCCCAGAACTTTTTCACCTTCCACTATGAGCTTGAAAAATTCGGGCTCTTCCTGCAAAGGATGGTATGGGCCAATAGGAATAATTGTCTTAGCCATCTATTCTCTCCTGAGAGGATACTTCCCTTCCGGCCAATCTTCTGCCAAGAGTAGTCTCTTCAAATTTGGATGATTCTTGAATCGAACTCCCAACAGTTCATAAATTTCTCGCTCGATCCACTCTGCCCCTTTTATAATTGGAGTTATAGATTCTATTTCCGGATTCTGTTTGTCGATTTTTGTTCGTAGAGTAATTATTTTTCCCACACTATCAAATGAAAAATGGTATAATATTTCTATTCCCTGGGGAGTATCAACTCCCGAGACAATGACAAAGCGAGCTCTCAATCTTCGGAAAATAAATTCAACTACTTCCTTTATATCTTCAGGTTTGAGGTCGATATAGGCCCGCCGAGGGGATTTCTCGAAAATGTTAAGAATTTGCCAGGAAAATTTCTCTTTTATTTTTGCTAGAATTCCTTCTGCCATCTAATTAACCCTTCTTTAATGCCTTAATCAGTTTAACTACTCCCATAATCATTGCTTCTGGTTTCGGCGGACAACCCGGAATGTATGCATGCACAGGAACAATTTTATCCACAGGCCCAGCCACATTATAAGAATCCCGAAACATTGTCATCGAACAGGCACAAGCTCCAACTGCTACCACCAAACAGGGCTTAGAAGCCTGCTCATATAGCCTCTTTAGCCTTACTGCTCCTTTGGGAGAGACCGCACCAGTGACCAGCATAACGTCTGCATGGCGAATGCTTCCCACCAAAAGGATACCGAACCTTTCCAGATCAAACCTGGGAGTTAATGCATCAAGAATTTCTATATCGCAGTTATTGCAAGGAGCGGATGCAAAATGGAAAACCCAGAGAGATTTGGTTAACGCCTTCGTCTTGATATCCATCTCATAGTCCCAGAAATGCAAGGATTACGCCGACAACTGCCAAAATTGTCATTGGTCCCCAAAAAAATTTTATAGCCTGGTCGATACGAAGTCGAGGATTAGTATTGCGCATTAAAATAATAATCACTAAAAGCAGAACATATTTCAATATGCCCCATAAAATATGCCAGCCGGAAAATACAATACCGCCCATAAACATAATTACTAAAAACATTGGAACTACAAACAACATCATCCAGCGCGTAAGTTTATAAAGAGCTAAAGGGACTCCAGAATATTCGATATAAGGGCCTGCTATTATCTCTGTTTCTGCCTCAGGAATATCGAAAGGCACTAAAGCTAATTTTGCCTGCATACAGATTATAGCCACAACAAAGGCAATAAGTCCAGACCAGGAATTGAGGAAGATACTATTTGCCCATTGATATTGGAGCAAATCGCCAAGCCTGATTGCGCCTTGCGCTTGAATAACCGGAGTGAAAATAGCCAGAATAAAGGGTAACTCGTATGCTAAAACCATTTTCATCTCCCGGGAAGCGCCTAAAGAAGCTAAAGGATTTCCCGAAGCAAAACCGCCTATAATTACACATATAGATGGAATTGCCAATAAATAGATAACCACAATTAAATCTCCCAGAAAAGTTACCTTTGGTGAAATCATCACCAGCCAAAGTAGAGTAGAGACAATAGTTACTGCAGCTAATCCAAAAAGAGGAGAAAGAAGAAAAGTCAATTTCGCCCCAGCTTGAGGGACAATCGTCTCTTTACCCAAAAGTTTTACAAAATCGTAAAGTGGCTGAAGTAGCGGCGGACCTACTCGCCACTGCACCCGGGCAGTGACCTTTCGGTCAATCCAACTAACTAACAAGCCTACCAATGCTGTAAACAAAAATCCAGGAAATACTATGAAGTAGAATAGAGTCTTTGCCATTCTTACTCTCTTTCCCAGGGAATATAATGAACTATTAGATTCTTTCCCACAGCAAAATAATTCTTTTTCGGGTCTTGTTCAATCCCTCCGTATCTAATTACCTTCTCCGGGCAAGTCTCTACACAAAGAGGAGGCTTTCCATTTGCCCGACCTAAACAATAATCGCAACTGGAAACGAGGTAGGGAATAAGTTCCGGATAGATTGTTCCAAAAGGGCAAGCCACCACGCAAGACTTACACCCCACGCAGCGCATATTATATCTTTTCAATACTCCATCCTTCTGTTTTTCCAGCGCCTCTTGCGGGCAGACTTTAACACAGGGAGCATCCTCACAGTGCCTGCAGATAAGAGAAAAACTGGCTAACTCCCTTAAATCGGTTACTCCATTATTGTCAGGATGGTAAAAATAACTGCAGGAGACTGTACAGTCTTTACACTTAGAACAGGCTTCCAAATCAATAAATAACTTTTTCATAGCCAAATATCCGGAACATCTTTTATCAAATCGTATTTGAAAACTGGACCGTCTTTACAAACATAATATTTACCTAATGCACAGTGTCCACATTTGCCCAGACCGCAAGACATATTCTTTTCCATAGAAAGGTAGATATTTTCGGGTTTATATCCTAAATCCAACAGCTTTAGCGTGCCGAATTTCATCATAATCGGAGGTCCACAAACCACAGCCACAGAATTTCTTAAATCCATCTTGACTTTGTCCAGAAGGACAGTCACCAGTCCCTCGGTTTCTTCCCACCCAGGAGCCGCTTTATCCACACTTCTTAAGATTTCCAATTTCCTTTTTTTCTTCCATTCAGGAAAGGCATCTTTATAAACTATATCTTCAGGAGTCTTCGCTCCATAACAGAGAACTATCCGTCTGAACTTATCTACATTTTTAAGGAGAGTAAGAAGTAAAGACCTCAGGGGTGCCATACCTACTCCTCCGCCAAGAACCAGAACTTCCTTATTATAAAAATCATCGAAAGGATATCCCTGCCCATAGGAACCCCGAATGCCTATAATTTCTCCTTCCCTCATCTCATGCAATTTGCCAGTTAGAAGTCCAACCTTCATGATGGTTATCTCTATTTTTTCAGTCTGGTAGGGAGAAGAGGAGGGAGTAAAGGGTGCCTCGCCAATACCAGGTATAGTTAGTTGAACAAATTGGCCGGTTTCGAATTTGATTTTTCGGCTGGGCTTCAACACGAATGTCTTTATGTTAGAAGTCTCGTCAATAATCTTCTCAATCTTAGCTTCAACTGGTAAATAAGGATTCTCCGCCATTCACTTTTCCTCTTTTTCACTTAATTTCTTTATCACTTCTCTTTTATCTATTTTTCCCTGGCAGGCTTCCACACAGCGACCACAACCGGTACAGGCTACAATTCCAAAATTTTCTGGCCTGTACTCATACTTGCACAAATATCTATTCCTCAGCCTTTCATATAATTTTGCTCGGGGATTGACATCCGCAGCGACCCGGGCAAAGCCGGTATGCTGACAAGAATCCCAAAACTTAACTTTGGGAAATTTACCCCCATTTTCTGTATCCACAAGGAGAAAACAGTAACAGGAAGGGCAGATGTTAGTGCAGGCTCCACATTCCACGCAGGTTTTGGTTACTTCTTCCCACACAGGCGAAGCATACTCATCTTTTACAATAGCGGAGAAGGGTCTTTTGGTCTCAAATTCCCTGTTTACCTCTACTACTCTCTTCTTCGCCTCTTTTCTCTTGTTCTCTTTTTCCTCTATTAAATCCGAAGTTGCTTCTTTCAAATCTTCTCTTATAGAAGCGATAAAGCTCTCCCCTTTGGGGGAACCCACTTCCAGCAAGAACCCGTTATCTATGGGAGAGACATTGAGATCAAAGTCTTTTTCTGGAAAAGGATTATTGTCCAGCAAGGTACAAAAACACGTATCCTTTGGTTGGTAACAATCTGAGGAAATAATAAGGGTATTCTCTCTTCTCTCTCTATAAAAAGGGTCTACAAAGTCCCCTTCCAGAAAAATCTTATCTAAAATTTGAAGCGCCTTAAGGTCACAATTTTTAACTCCCAAAACTATCGTCTTCTCTGGCTGGGAAGTAACCACTGTCACCTTTTCCTGAGGTAAAGAGAAGAATGTCTTGAAAGGTTGAACTGCTCGATAAGTGCCATAAATGGTTTGGGCAACATTTTCTGGAGCCAAGAGCTGATAGGCCAGCTCATTAGCAATCTCTTGGGGAGCGTAAATACGATAAGTTTTTGAAATCTGGCCCAGAAATTTTCCCCAATCCGTTCTATTTATATAGAATTTCATAACTGGTAGCTCTAAAACTTTGTGAACTTTTTCACAAACTAAGCTAAAAAAATTTAAAACCTAACTATTTTGAAGTTTGGATTATACAAAATGAATCAAGCAAGTGTCAAGCAAATATTTAAAATTTATTTGGTCAAGAAACAGCTCAAGCTCTGTAGTTCTGTAGACAAGTCTATATTCCTTAACTTCAACCCTTCTGGTACAGCCAATTTATAAGGAGCAAAGTTTAAGATTGCTTTTACCCCTGAACGCATTAAAATGTCAGCAGCCTGCTGGGCGGAAAAATACGGCACAGCAATGATGGCAATTTTTATCTTTTTCTCCTTTATTACTTTTGGCATCTGTTTTATATCCCGAATCTCTACTCCCAGCCAGGTCTTTCCTATCTTTGTTGGTGAGTTGTCAAAGATGACTGAAATTTTGAATCCATGTTGGCGGAATCCAGGATAGGCAGAGAGTGCCCTACCCAAATTTCCTGCTCCTACCAATGCCACCTGCCACTTCCTATCCAATCCCAAGGTCTTGTCCAGTCCCTGGAAAAGCTTCTTTACATTGTACCCCTTTCCTCTCTCACCAAATTGCCCTACATAGGAAAGGTCTCGGCGTATCTGAGAAGGCTTAAAATGCATCTTCCTTCCCAACTTCTCAGAAGTCACCAAAGGTTTCCCTTTCTTAAGCAGGGACTTTACATAACGGCGATAAATGCTTAAACGATTGACTGTTATTTCAGGTAGCTTCTCCATTCTCTCTAAATATTACCCTTTCTGGATGAGAATATATATTCATTCGCTCACCTCGACAGAAACCTATCAAGGTTATCCCTGACTTTTTGGAAAGCGCAACCGAGAGGTCAGTAGGTGCCCCGCGTGATATCAAGAAAGTAGCATTCATTCTCCTTGCCTTAATAACCATTTCTGTAGAGACCCTTCCTGTAGTTAGAATTATGGAATCCTCTGTTCCAATCCCTTCCATAACACACTTTCCGGCAACTTTATCCAGAGCATTATGTCTACCAATATCTTCCATGAAAATAATAATTCCACCTTCATTAGCCAGGGCACACGAGTGAACCCCTCCTGTGGTGAGATACAATTGAGACCTCTTGTAAAATTCTCTAATCAACTGACTTATCCGATAAGAGGAGAGAGAAATCCCTCTAATTGAAATCTCCTTCTCCCCTTGTTCCTCAGAAGGAAAGAGAAACGCCCCCTGGCCACATCCAGAAGTTATGACTCTCTCAACAGGTTCTTGAGTTCTATTTTCCACACTTCCTTCTACTATTACTCTTCCTCTCTCAGTATCTTCTGAGATCCACTTTATCTCCTCAAAATGGGAGAGAACCCCCTCAGAGAAGAGAAACCCTATAGCCAGCTCCATAAGTTCCACCGGAGTACAGAGAAGGGTAACTATCTTTCTCCCATTATAGAATATGGTAATGGAAGCTTCCCTCACCAAAACATCTTCTACATGTTTCTTTCTATCTTTGTAACTCCGTAATATTGGCAACCTGTGAATATTCCCTTCCATACTGTTGTTTCCCTCTTTTTTTCTCAATCTCTATTGCCTTTTTCCAGTCATCTATAGTATTAATATTGAAAAATGAGATGCCCTGGGAATCGAAAATTGCAATCTCTTCCCTTTCCAAATACTCTACCTCAACATAAGGGAAAAAAGAGGCCATTTTCTTCTCCCCTTCTCTCAACACTTTTTCTATACTGTGTAAGCACCTTGACGAATAGAATGCGTGTAATGGCTCCAAAAATTTTCCCGTGCGAGGAATCAATATATCGGCTTGAGAAATTCTCCTGGCCATATAGGATATCAGTTCTCTCTGAAGAAAGGGCATATCACACCCTACCAGAAAGTTAAACTTCGCCGGAGAACGAAGAAGACCACTATATAGGCCACGCAGTGGACATTTTGGTCCAACCACATCTCTGACCAATTTCACAGAATCTCCAAAACCATACATCAGTTTTCCTAAATAATCTAATTTATCTTCATCAACAACTATCAGAATATCCTTAAACAGAGAAAGAAGCGATAGCGTAATTCTTCTGATTAGAATCTCTTCTCCCACTAAAAGGTTAGACTTTAAGTGAGGAAGCCTTAAGTTTTCTCCTCCTGCCAATATTATCGCTGCAAAATCAGTCTTTCTCATTTTACCTGAATCTCGCCGGCAACCTTTGATATATCGACATAGGCAACCAGGCGGGTGAACAAAAAGATTAACGTCGTCCTAAGGCCTTCTCTCCAACCTTGCCTGGTTGCAGCAATGTAAGGCAATATCACCGGTGAACAGAAAACAAGACATGGACCAAAAGATACGGTGATGCCAATTATAAATAGCTCAACGGTAGTGCTCATCTCTGCGTGTAATCTGCGCTCCTATCCTCTTCCCCTTCTAATTTCTCTATTCGTACCGCACACACTTTAGTCTCAGGAATTTTAGCCACAGGGTCAAGAGCCGAGTTAGTGAGCACATTGGTGGGGCTTTCACTAAAATGGAAACTCATAGAGACCACACCTAGTGGAGAAACATCCGTTACCTTCGCAAAAGCTTCCACTACTCCTCGACGAGAAATTACCCGAACCCTTTCACCATCACCAATCCCCAAAGCAGCGGCATCCTTTGAATTTATCTCTACCATCTCATGGCTTCTCAATATATTGAGACCCTCTACCCTTCGTGTCATAGTGGCTGTGTGGAACTGGTAAAGGCTACGTTCGGTGGTGAGAATCAATGGATACTTATCATCCGGAACTTCCGCGGATGGTTTATATCCGAGAGGTATGAACTTACCTTTGCCACTTTTCGTGGCAAACGCTTGAGTATGAAGAATTGGTGTCCCAGGGTGTTCTCCTGTAACACAAGGCCATTGTAAACCCCCATTCTCTAGACGCTCATAAGAGATACCTTTGTAGCTAGGAGTAAGAGAGGCAATCTCCTCCATTATATCCTTAGGGTGTAAGAAATCAAAGCCCTTACCTCCCAGTCTCTTAGCAATTTGGCATGTGATCCACCAATCTGGTTTTGCCTCTCCAATTGGCTCTATTGTTTTCCGTATTAGCTGAACTCGCCGCTCAGTGTTCGTGAATGTTCCATCCTTTTCGGCAAAGGTTACTGCAGGCAAGATGACATCAGCTAATCTTGCAGTTTCTGAAAGAAATATATCTTGAACTACAAGAAACTCCAGTCTATTGATTGCTTCCTCAACGTGTTTAGCATTTGCCTCGCTAAGAATCGGGTTTTCACCAACTAAGTAGAGCGCTTTAATCTTCCCCTGATGGATAGCATCAAATATCTCAATGTGTGTCAGCCCCGGTGAATCGTTCAGCCTGCAACCCCATGCATTTTCAAATTTACTTTTTATCATAGGGTCATTTACTTTCTGATATCCCGGATAGACATTAGGCAGGGCACCCATATCACAGGCGCCTTGAACATTGTTCTGCCCCCGCAACGGGTTAACTCCTGTTGATGGTTTGCCGATGTTTCCGGTGAGAAGGGCCAAATTACTAGTTGCTAGTACATTATCAGTGCCGTGAGTATGCTGAGTGATGCCCATGGCGTAGAGAATGGTGGCCGGTTTGCAGGTAGCATAGAGTCTGGCTGCTTTAATTATTTTCTCCCGGCTTACCCCCGTAATCTGCTCTGCAAAATCCAAGTTGAAACTCGAAAGCAAATCCTTGAAGTCCTCGAAATTCTCGCAACGCTTTTCTATAAAGGTCTCATCAAGAAGCCCTTCATCGACAATGACCCGCATCATGCCCATAAGCAGGGCTACATCGGTCCCGGGTCGATGTTGTAGAAAGATATTAGTAAAACGACATAAATCGATTTTTCTAGGATTGGCTACAATAAGTTTTGCACCGTTTTGCACTGCTTTCTTTATCTGAAGCCCGATTATGGGGTGAGCAACTGTGGTATTGGTGCCTATGGCTAAGATGCAGGCAGCATCGCTAACCTCATTGATGGAATTAGTCATAGCACCGCTGCCAAAGCTTTGAGCTAGACCTGCAACAGTGGGTGCATGGCAAAGCCGGGCACAGTGGTCAATATTATTTGTGCCCACCACCGCCCTGGTGAACTTCTGGATAAGATAGTTTTCTTCGTTAGTGCACTTAGCAGAAGCAATAGTAGCAAACCCGTCTCCCTTGTAATTAGACAATTTTCTTGTAACAAGCTCCAATGCCTCCTCCCAGTTAGCTTCAACGAATTCACCATTTCTCTTGATAAGCGGTGCGCTCAACCGTTCAGGGTGGTTGATGAAGTCATAACCGAATCGACCCTTGACGCAAAGATTACCCTTGTTGACAGGATTATCAACATCACCTCGCACACTAACGATATTATTCCCCCGTACACCAAGATAAATACCGCATCCGCACCCGCAATAAGGGCAGATAGTCTTCACTTCGCGTGACGGTTGCTGGAACTTCTTAGGCGTCAACGCTCCTACCGGACACCTGACAACGCATTCCCCACAGGACTCACATCTGGATTCTGCTATGGGTTTATTCCCAAAGGTGCTGATTGTAGTATTATATCCCCGAAATGCGAAGTCGATACTGCTGACTCCCTGAATCTCTTCACAGGTTCGCACGCAGATACCGCAGAGCACGCATTGATTAGGGTCACGGTCAAAGAAAGGATTTGAGGTGTCAACGGAAACTGTTTTGGTCGGAGGCCTCAAGCGTTCTAACCGCTCCTTTGTGATTCCAATATGGGCGGCGATTCGCTGAAGTTCGTTCTGATTGTTCTGGGCACAAGTAAGACAGTCTGCATGATAATTTACGATGAGCAATTCCACAGCAACACGGCGCACTTTATCAATCTCCGGATTCTCTGTCTTAACCATGAGACCTTGTTCAACTGGAGCCTGACAGGAGATGGTCAATCCCTGCCCCTCGATTTCAACCATACATAATCGGCATACACCGACCGGTTTCAGGTCGGGGTGATAACAGAGATGCGGGATGTAAATACCGTTTCTTAGCGCTGCTTCCAACACGGTCATACCTTTATCCACAGTGATCTTCAGACCGTTGATTGTGAGTGTGACTTTATCCATTATTGCTTCTTCCCTCTGCCTGTTTATGTGCCAATGATTCAATTGCTTTTTTTCCGTCTTCGGTCTCTAAGTCGCACCGGAGACAGCGTCTGGCTTCTTTTATTGCCATCTCTTCCGTCATATTTAACTCTACCTCACCAAAACTGTTTATTCTCTTATTTACAGGTAAACACGGTATCCTGGGTCTCTGGGCAGATTCTATCTCTTGTTCTGTTAATTCGACAGGGAGCACATACACCGAGGGTCTGGTTAACTTATATTCTTTAACTAAACTTTCTCTTCGGATATATTTATCGATCATTCCCGCGGCGATTTTTCCAGATGACATAGCATCTATTACGGTGTTAGGACCCGTCACAACGTCTCCACCAGCGAAAACTCCATCTACATTTGTGGCGAGTGTTTCCGGGCATACTACTATTCTATTTCTTTTAGAAACTTCTATCGGCTCACCCTCCCCGAGAAAACAAAGGTCGGGTTCCTCTCCAATCGCTACTATTAGAGTATCCAGGTTAATAACGAACTCTGTACCTCCAATAGGAACAGGTCTTCTTCTACCGCTTTCGTCGGCTTCTGCCAATTCCATTTTTATACATCCAACCCCTGTAACCTTTCCATTTTCAGTTATTATTTTAGTGGGAGCCCTCAGGAATTGAACCTCAATCCCCTCTTCAAGGGCAGCATCTACTTCTTCCTTGAACGCGGGCATTTGGGCTCTTGTCCTCCTATAGATTATAAGAACTTTCTCGCAACCTTTAATCCTGACGGCAGCCCTAGCCGCATCTACAGCGGCATTACCCCCGCCAATAATTCCAACGCTTTTGCCTAGGACTAACCTTTTTTTACTAAGGTTTACATCCTTTAGAAATTCCATAGCCTCTATAACGTCATCGGCATCTTCGTTTGGAATATGTAACTTCCGTGAGTTATGAGCACCTGTAGCGATAAATACGGCTTTGTAGTTGCTTAAAAGTTCATCGAAAGGCATATCTTTTCCTATCCTGATATTTGTCTTAATTTTTACGCCTGTGTTCCTAATGTTTTCTATGTCGATGTTGAGTATATCCTTGGGTAATCTATATTCCGGTATGCAAACAGCCAATGCTCCACCGGGAACATCCAAAGCCTCAAAAATCGTAACATCATATCCTTTATTAGCAAGGTAGTAGCCCGCCGTTAATCCCGCCGGTCCGGAACCGATTATCGCAACCTTCTCCCCGCCTGTTCTTTGTTCTTTTGTTGTATGGTATATTCCGGCCTTTAATGCATAGTCGGTAGCAAACCTCTTAAGCGCTCTAATAGCGATGGGACTGCCCCATTTACCAGCCTGACACTTGGATTCACAAGGATGGTGACATACCCTAGCACAAACGGCTGGCAGTGGGTTATCCTTGATGATTATATCAAATGCTTCTTTGAAGCGTCTTTCAGCAATTAGAGAGGTATAAACTGGGGCTTCCATCTCCATTGGGCAGACATGTTGACAAGGCGATGAAATTATCTCCTTGCATACAACAGCGGGGCATCTTTTGTATTTTACATGTGCTTCGTACTCGTTGCGGAAGTAGCGAATAGTGGTAAGCACAGGGTTAGGAGCAGTCTGCCCAAGGCCACAGAGTGAACCCATTTTAACCGATTCAGCCAATTCGATTAGTAAGTCGATATCCTCCGGTTTGCCCTTTCCCTTGGTTATATCTTCTAAGATTTCTAACATCTGCTTTGTGCCCAACCGACAGGGTACACATTCACCACAAGACTCCTTTTGCGTGAAGTCAAGAAAATAGCGGGCAACATCCACCATACAGGTATCCTCATCCATTACTACCATGCCGCCTGAACCCATTATTGACCCTGCAGTAATTAGTGATTCATAATCCATAGGGTTGTCTAAAAGTGTTGCGGGCAGACAGCCACCAGAAGGACCACCTGTTTGAACTGCCTTGAACGCTTTACCGTTGGGAATTCCACCACCGATTTCATAGACCATTTGCTTTAGAGTAACACCCAGTGGCACTTCCACAAGACCTGTATATTTTATCTTGCCTACGAGTGCAAAGGTTTTTGTGCCCTTGCTTTTCGGGGTGCCGTATTTAGCAAACCAATCAGCACTTTTTTGAAAGATAAGTGCTACCGAGGCTAAAGTTTCTACATTGTTAATTATTGTAGGTTTATCCCAGAGCCCTGAGATGGCAGGGAAAGGTGGTCGTGGATGTGGCATACCTCTTTTTCCTTCAATAGAGGCAATTAATGCTGTTTCTTCACCACAAACAAAGGCACCAGCACCTTGCTTTATTTTTATTTGGAAATTGAAAGAAGAATCTAAGATGTTATCCCCCATCAATCCATATTCTTCTATTTGCTTTAAAGCCTGTTTTAATCTCTCTAATGCGAGTGGATATTCAGCACGGCAATAGATAAAACCAACACTCGCGCCAATTGTATAGCCAGCAATTAGCATTCCCTCTAATACAGAATGAGGGTCGCCTTCAAGAAGTGACCGGTTCATAAAGGCTCCTGGATCGCCCTCATCTGCATTGCATATAATATATCTCTCTTCCGTCTCTGCTTCTAAACAGAATTGCCATTTTCGCCAGGTGGGAAAACCAGCACCCCCTCTTCCTCTCAAGTCAGATTTCTTCAGCTCAGTGATTATTAGTTCAGGTGTCATCCTAAGTGCTTTCCTAAAGCCACTATAGCCACCATTGGCAATATAATGTTTTATGTTTGTAGGGTCAGTAAAGCCGCAATTGCGCAAGACACGCCTTACCTGCCCCTTAAGAACTGGGATATGGAAGAGATTAGGAATACCATCGATACTTCCCTCTCCAATACTACCCAGCGCATACTCCGCTAAGGTGTTGTTATTGATAATATAATTTCCAATAAGTTCTTGAGCTTTCTCGGGAGTAATATTGCCGTAACATATGCCAGGGCCTCCTGATTTGGTGATGGTAACAATAGGTTCCGCATAACACAGTCCAATACAACCCACTTCAATGATATGAGCCGTAATCTCTCGGTTTTTTATTTCATTCCGAATTATTTCAAGCACCTCTAATGCGCCAGCAGACCTGCCACAGGTAGCAGTCCCCACAAAAATTAGCGGTATTTTACTCTGCTTTAATTCTTCCCACTCCTTTTTTGCTCTTCGTTGTATCTCCTCAAATAACATACTCTACTACCTCACTTAGAGAAGGTCTTTCTTATCTTGGCTTGTGCTAACTTGGCATACACCTTTTTGTTTATCATCATACATGGGGACAGTGCACAACACCCAATACATGCTACGGTCTCTAGTGTGTATTCCAAATCCGGCGTGGTTTCACCTTCTTTAATCCCAAGAATCCTTCCCACCTCATCGAGTATTCGTGATGCACCACGAATATGGCAAGCAATCCCCCTGCATACCATAACTCTCTTTCTGCCCATTGGAGTGAACTGGAATTGTGCGTAGAACGAGGCTACAGCGTATACCCGGCTCTCGGGCACACGAATAAATTTAGCGACTTCAAGCATCACTTCTTCAGGAAGGTAACCAAATTCTGTCTGAACCTGCTGTAAAATTGGAATTAGTTCGTCTGTTTTTCCCTCGTAGGATAATAAAATCGCCTTTAGACGTTCTTCCATGATATCTCCCCTCTTACCACCTTTCCTGCTGCAGCCGACAATCCAACCACGTCCTTAACCGCTTATCCAGCTTGCCAATATGTGTTTCTATCTGTTTATGTCAAGAACTTCGGGGAACTTTTTTGCTTTGAAGTGTAAAGCGTTCCGACAAGTCGGGACACTCCAAACAATTCCCCTACTCATCCGTTTTCCCTATTAATGAGACATTTTTTATTCTTATTTTTTCCTGTAGGCCCCAAGATAGTTATCGCAATATATCTGTTTCCCCATTAGCAGTTCAGCAGTAATCATACTGTTCATTAAATCTTTATCTAAGGGGTCGAGAATTGCCGCATCCAGACCACAGGCAATAGCCATTGCCAGGTAGGTTCGGTTGACTAAGGGACGATCGAGTGTCTTCTGAGAAACATTACTCAGTCCCAAAATCGTCCTGGGAGAAGGGTCGCACAGGAGCTTACACTGCTTTATTGTCTCTAAAACTTCCCGGGAATGGTCCTGTGCCACATTGACCGGAAGGATTACTCCGTCAATATAAAGTTCGTTCATATCTATCCCTTGTTCCTGGGCACACGTTACAATCTGGGCAGCAATTTCTGCCCTGCTCTGTGCATCTTGAGGAATTCCGTTCTTATTCATGGTCAAAGCGATTATAGAAGCATTGTATTTCTTGGCTAAAGGAAGAAGTCTGTCCAGTTTTTCTTTATCTCCCGAAGTAGAATTTATTATTGCTTTACCTTTGCATAGTTTAAGTCCAGTTTCCATTACTTCGAACTTTGTAGTATCAATCGCTAAAGGAGCATCAGTAACTTCGCCAATAGTGTTGACTAACCACTCCATAGCTCGTAGAGGCTCTTCGGAAGCAGGACCAACATTGACATCCAGCGCGTCTGCTCCTGCCTCTATCTGCTTGAGAGCCAAACCCTGTATAGTAGCCTTATCACCCTCTTTGATTGCCTTAGCCACATCATTAAACATACCATTAATTCTCTCTCCAATAACGAACATATTCTTTCCCTCCATGAAGGAGTAGCAGACTTCAGTCTGCGTTCAAATTCCTTATTCTTTTTTCATTAATTCTTCGATAGTTTTCTTGAGGCTATCTATTGCTTTAGGGTGGCACATTACCAGGATATCTGCTCCTGCCTGAAGATAACTAACA
>DAOVHK010000169.1 GCA_030671905.1 Clostridia bacterium
AGTATAATAAAGAAAAGGCTATGGTAGTGCTCACTGAGATGTGTAAGAGTGATGACCAGTGGATGAGATTGAGCGGAGCCTGGGCTTTGGGTGAGATAGGTTCACAGACGGCAGCAGAAATTTTGCTTTCTCTATTACAAGATTCCTGGGAGTTCGTCAGGGAGAGAGCTGCCAAATCTTTAGAGAAGATACTAACTCAAAAGAAAGAAAAGATAGAAAAGACTCTAGTAGAAAGAATTGAGTCTACCCTCAAAGGACTTAAACAGAAAAAGTGACAGGTACTTTTTCTTTGCACAAATTGAATTTGTGCCTACAATAGGATGAATTCGAAATTTTGTAGGCACGATTTCAAATCGTGCAAGGTTTTAGTTTTTGTTTGACAGAGAAGAACTTTATGTAATACAATAAAAATTTTGGAGGAAAAAGGAAATAACATTATGGATGAAATTAATAAGCTGATTTCCGAGAGAAAACAGAAATTGGAAGAGTTGCGCAAGTTAGGGGTCGATGTTTATCCTCGTAATTTCTCTATAACCCATGCCATCAGTCAGGTTAGAGAGAAATACGGAACGTTAAAAGCAGAGGAGAAAACTGAAGAGACTGTCTCTCTTGCCGGAAGAATTATGAGTCTACGGGGGATGGGTAAAGCCAGCTTTGCCCACATGAAAGACCAAACGGGGAAGTTACAGATTTATATTAGAGAAGATGTTTTAGGAGAACGCAATTATCAAATATTTAGAAAGTTTGACATTGGAGATTTAATTGGGGTCACTGGAAAAGTCTTTTCCACTAAGACAGGAGAGTTGTCTATTCAGGTAGAAGATTTAACCCTTTTAGCTAAGTCACTCAGGCCATTGCCTGAAAAATGGCATGGGCTTAAAGACATCGAAACTCGTTATCGCCAGAGATATATAGATTTGGTGGTCAATGAACAAGTAAAAGATGTTTTCTGTACGCGCAGTTTGATTATTAAGGGGATAAGAAAATTCCTGGATAACCTGGGATTTCTGGAAGTGGAAACACCGATGATGCAATCGGTTGTAGGAGGAGCAGCAGCTAAACCTTTCCTTACGCATCATCAAGCATTGGATATGAATCTTTATTTACGAATCTCACCGGAACTCTTTTTGAAGCGCTTAGTGGTGGGAGGACTGGAGAAGGTTTATGAAGTAAACAGAAGTTTCAGGAATGAAGGGGTTTCCACCAGGCACAATCCAGAATTCACTATGCTGGAAGTATATCAGGCTTATTCAGATTATAATGGGATGATGGACCTTTGCCAGAAAATGATTCTGTCTATTGCCAAAGAAGTTCTGGGGAAGGACGACTTCGTCTATCAGGAAAACAAAATCAACTTAGGAAAAATTCCCTGGCAAAGGTTTTCCCTGTATGAATTGTTGAAGGAACATACGGGGCTTGACTTTACAAATATTCACGGGTTATCTGAAATGAGAAAGGCAGCCGACAGATTAAATGTAAAATATAAGAAGGATAGTCCCAAACACAAAATTCTTGACCATATTTTTGAATCTTATGTGCAAAAGAAGCTAATACAACCAACATTTGTACTCGATTATCCCGCTGAATTTTCCCCTTTGGCTAAGGCGAAGAAGGATAATCCTGAATTAGTGGAACGGTTTGAGCTGTTCATAGGGGGAGAAGAATTGGCAAATGCTTATTCCGAGCTGAACGATCCTGTAGAGCAGCGGAAAAGAATGGAAAAACAGGTTGAGGAGAAAGACATTGGGGAGGGAAGAGAAGCCGAAGTCGATGAGGACTATCTGCGTGCCCTGGAATATGGTCTGCCACCCTGCGGGGGTTTGGGCATAGGGGTAGACCGCCTGGTTATGGTGTTTACCAATTCCAATTCTATTCGGGACGTAATTCTTTTTCCCCAGATGAGAAAAGAAACAGGATAATAATTTTAAGAGCAGAAGAATGAGATACGAACTTTTTATTAGTTGGAGATATTTAAAAGCTAAACGGAAGCAGATTTTTATTTCCGTTATTAGCTTGATTTCTATTAGCGGCATAGCCCTGGGTGTTGCTGCGCTGATTATTACTCTCTCGGTGATGAATGGATTCAGGAATGATTTGCGCGAGAAAATCATAGGAATGAGTTCGCACGTTGTGGTTCTGGACCAGAGAAATATGGGATTGGAAGAACCGAATATAGTTCAAAAAAAGGTAGAGAAAATAGAATTGGTAGTAGCTGTTGCTCCTTTTGTTTATGGGCAGGCAATATTGAGGAATGGCGATAGAACCTCGGGAGCTGTGATCAAAGGAATTTTCCCGAAAGAGACAAAAAATATTGCCAGTCTCCTGACACATTTAAAGGAAGGAAACCTCGATTATCTTGAATTTCCTTTAAAGAAAAATGACAGCTCCCAGGGTAAGATTCTCTCCAAGAACCTGGGTAAGTCCGAAAAGGGCATTGTTATGGGAGAGGTATTGGCTAAGAATTTGAATCTCTCTTTGGGAATGAATGTGCTTTTGATTTCTCCCATGGATATGGCCACGCAGTTGGGAATGATTCCCAGAATGGAGAAGTTTCGGTTAGTGGGGATATTCGACTCAGGAATGTATGAATACGATGCAAACCTTGCCTATATTTTCTTCCCTGTAGCTCAAAAGTTGTTTAACCTGGGAGAAAGAGCTACGGGGCTGGAAGTTAAAATTGATAATATCTTCAAAGCAAATAATGTCGCATCCCTGATTCAAAAAGAACTGGGTTATCCTTATTGGGCGAGGAGCTGGATGGTAACCCATAGGAACCTGTTTGCCGCCTTGAGACTGGAGAAGGTAACGATGTTCATTATTCTGGTTTTGATTGTTCTGGTAGCAGCTTTCAACATTATTTCCACTCTGATGATGATGACTATGGAGAAGACTAAGGATATTGGCATACTTA
>DAOVHK010000022.1 GCA_030671905.1 Clostridia bacterium
GCGTTGGAAAATTTTGAAAACTCTTTTTAAGGGCAATTAGCTCAGCGGGAGAGCGCTGCTTTCACACGGCAGAAGTCGCTGGTTCAACCCCAGCATTGCCCAGGTTAACGATTGGAATTTTAAATTCCTAGTTTTTTTTAAAGAGGGGAGGTGAAATCGATGGTAGCTAAGAAGAAAAAGAAGGCCAAGAAGAAAAAAAAGGCCACGAAGAAAGGGAAAAAGAAAAAGAAAAAATCGTGCTAAAAAAGAATTACATCTTTAAAGATTTTTAAAAGAAAGGAGCGACTCCCTCCAGAGTCGCTCTTTTCTTTGTCTTTATCCTTCAGAATTGAAAAGGAGAACTAAATTGAAAAAGAATTTCTGGAAAATTATGGTGTTAAGCTTTGCTTTTGGGATTGGGTGGTCTACAACATCGTCCTGTTTTGCAAAAGAAATATCAAAGTCCACGCAAGAAGAGTGGAAATTACCTGTCCCTAGAAAAAAAAGCAGAGTTAGTCTTGAAAAAGCGCTGAATCTTCGTCGGTCGAGCAAGGAGGGTTTTTCCAGTAAGGAATTAAAGGAAAAAGAGATCGGACAAATCCTGTGGGCGGCAAGAGGAGTTAATCGTCCTACTGGGAAGCTTACTTCTCCTTCAGCAATGGCTCGCTATTCGGTCTCAGTTTATGTTGCTACAGAGAAAGGCACTTTCCTCTATATTCCCGAAAACCATTCTCTCTTATCCATTAGTAATAGAGATATACGGAAAGGTATAGGCACACAGGAATACGTGAAGACCGCTCCTGTTATTTTGATATTTGTTGCGGATTTCTCAAAATTGTCTGAGTTTTCTATGACCAGGAAAATTTCTTTCGTCAGCGCAGAAGCAGGAGCCATTGGAGAAAATGTTTACTTGCAGTGCGCGGCATTAAAATTAGGAACCTGCTTTGTAGCTTCTGTAGACAAAGAATTCGTAAAGAGAGAGCTCAGTTTCAAAAAAGACATAGACCCCTTATTTATAATGCCCATAGGTCACTCCAGGTGAAATTGGGTAACTTTTAGAGGAACTTTCAAGTTGACTTTCCCCTAAAAATTTAGTATAAGTAAGTTAGATTTTTTTTGGGGAGCGGATGTGAATGAACAATTAGAGAGATTAATCGAGTTGCAGGAAGTCGATTTACTTCTTGACCGCATTCGAAGTGAAATCGACCAGATCCCCCAAGAAATTGACAGATTGAAAAGAGAGTTTGAAGAAAGCCAGGCATTGCTTAACGAGTCGAAAAAGAAGATGGCTGAACTACAAGTAGGCAGGAAAAGCAAAGAACTCGAACTCAAGACCAAAGAGGAAGAACTTAAAAAACATCAGAGCGAACTCTTTGCAATAAAGACAAACGAAGCCTATACTGCATTACTGAAAGAAATTGAGGAAGGTAAGCAGTTAAAAAATGATATTGAAAATACAGTTCTTGCAGTGCTGGAGCAAGAGGATGCTTTACTTACCGAAGAGAAGATAAAAAAAGAAGAGCTGGCTAAGAAGAAAGAAGAAGTTACTAAACAACAAAAGGAATTAGAAGACAGATTGCAACGCTTAAAGCAGAATCTACAGGAAGTTCAATCGGAACAGAAACAGAAAATAGCTAACATCAAATCGGAAATATTTAAAAGGTATCAGAGAATAAGGGAAAAGAAGGATGGAGTGGCAGTTGTTCCGTTAACTAATGGATTTTGTGGAGGGTGTAGCATAGCCTTACCCCCTCAGCTTATAAATGATGTTTTGAAAGGGGAAGACCTAGTAGCTTGTAGAAATTGTTTGAGGATACTATATCTGAAGGAAGGAAAGTGAAGGAATCCGAGTTAAGGGAAGAGACCTACAGGATATTGAACACTCTTGCCCAGGAGAAGTCTTTTCGCTCAGCAAAGAAGAGACTTCCTGGGCTTACCGACAAAGAAATATGGAAAGCTATCTCCGTTGCAGCTTCTATGGTAAAACCTTTCCCCGGAGTTAAAAGATACAGAAATCTCAAAGTATATGTCGATGGATCTGCAGAGCCCAATCCCGGGCCTTCCGGGATCGGAATAGTTATTTATGATGAGAAAAAGAAGAAAATTAAAGAGGTAAATAAATATATTGGTTTAGCAACTAACAATGTAGCTGAATACAAGGCTTTGATTCAGGGATTGAAAGAGAGTAAAAAGCTATTAGCGCAAAGTGTTAACGTATTCAGCGATTCCCAATTGTTGATTAATCAGATGGACGGAAGGTTTCGAATAAACAACAAAGGCCTACGGATACTATTCCAACAAGCAAAAAACCTCGAAGGCAAGTTTGAAAAAGTGACTTATTGCCTGATAGGTAGAAATAAGAATAAGGTAGCCGACCAACTTGCCAATCTGGCAATAAAAAAATAGTAGCTCCGATTCATCCAGCCCCTGCTCTCAGGGACTGGCTTCATCGGAGCGTAATATAGGCTTGAAGTGAACCGGATGGTTGCTCCGATATTTATCGGAGAGGAAAGTCCGAACTCCACAGGGCAGGGTGTTCCGTGTAAACGGAAGGGGAGCGATCCTACGGAAAGTGGCACAGAAACCAGGTACAGGTAATGCTGTAGTGAAAAGGCTAAACCCCACTCGGAGCAAGACCGAATAGCAGAGGAGAGACGGCCCGTCTCGTTACCACTCTATGGGTTGGTCGCTTAGATAAATAACCATCGTTCCGATTTGTAGTCGGAATACAGGATTCGGCTTACAGGTTCATTTCAAGCCTTTCTATTTTATTATTTGGGAAGATTGATTTTTTTTCTAAAAAAATATAAGATAAAAGACAAGAAACTACCAAAAATTTTATTTGATAAAAAAAATAACTATGGAAGCAATTGAAGCGTTGAAGACCAGAAGAAGTAAAAGAAAATTTTTGCCTACGCCTGTCCCCAAAGGAGTGATTGAGGATATCATCGATTGTGGCCGGCTGGCTCCCAGCGCAATAAACATACAGCCTGTAGAGTTCATTGTGGTCACCAAAGGGGAAATCAGGAAGAAAATAGCAGAAATGACCGATTATGGTAGGTTTATTGCAGAGGCACCTGTCTGCATTGTCATTTTTTCTCGCCAGACGAAATACTACTTAGAAGATGGTTCTGCAGCAACAGAGAACATACTCTTAGCTGCTCACGCACATGGATTAGGGGCCTGCTGGGTGGCTGGAGACAAGAAACTATATGCAGAGAAAGTCCGCCAACTGCTCGGAGCACCTCAGAACTTTAAACTAATCACTCTCATTCCCCTGGGTTATAGTAAAGAGGAACCGAAGCCTGCCAAGAAAAAACTGAAAGACGTCCTCCGCTGGGAAAAATATTGAGTTTGAGATTTAAAAATGCTCATTGTAGGAATTGATGAGAATGGATTAGGTTTTCGGAATCAGAGAATGCTGGGACCTCTGGTGGTAACCGCTACTGCCTTTAGAATAGAAAGAGGTTATGACTTCAAGAAAGATTTTTTCTGGAATGAGCTTAAAAATGTAGTTTCAAAAGATAAAAGTGATAAAAAGAGCCTCATTGTCTGTGATAGTAAAGAACTTTTCAAGAGCAATAACCAGAAAACATATAAATTAGCAGAGGCTACAGTACTTGCTTTCTATTCTCTTTTGAATAGAAAATTGCCCCAAGATTTCGATAACGATTTTTTCTCCGAAATAGTTCTCAATGGACAGGGTCTTCTTGGTGATTGTCCTGTAAATTGGAAAAGTTCCCTCTGTGGAATCGGTGCTCCCTACAATCTCCCCGCCTGGAAAGTAGAAACTCAATTTATAGAAAATATCTCAGAAAAATTGAAAGAGACGTTAAGAAAAAAGAGGATTGAATTCATTTTTTGGAAAAGTGGAATATTTTGTCCTTCCATTCTTAATAAGACGGGAGAGAAAAATCTGGATAAGTACTGGCTTGAGGTTCAAACAATAGGTGATTTTATTAATCTATTTCTGGAAAACTACCCAGAAGAAGAAATTTCCTTTTTTTCAGGGAAGATAGATGGTTGGGGAAAGAAGAAAATTTTGAGTTGCTTGGGAGAGAGATTTGAAATTCAACCTGTTCCTACAAAAGAGGGAATGGATATTTTTACAGTTTTCCATAAAAAGAAAAAATTGAAGCTCTATTTTATCAAGTCCGGTGATAAGTTCATCTTTCCCATCTCCCTTTCCTCAATTTTTGGCAAATACATCAGAGAAATATTTATTAGACGGATAAACGAATTCTTTCAAAAGTTTGATAGTTCCTTAGATTGGTGTGGAGGATACAGGCAAGGCAGGAGATTTGATGGTTTCCTGAAAAGGGCTGCCGAAATAGCAACTATGGAGAGAATTCCACAAGAATGTTTGCTCCGGTAGAAAGGCGAATTATGAAAGCTTTTCTGGACATTGAGACCTCATTTGAAGGAGAAATAACTGTTCTGGGAATATATCGCGGGGATGGCGCACTAATTCAGTTAGTGGGAAAAGAAATTACCAAGCCAAACTTGCTTAAGAGCCTTGTGGGGACAACTACCATTTACACTTACAATGGGAGCAGGTTTGATCTCCCGGTCATAAAGGAGAAGCTGAGTGTAGATTTGGATGATTTTTTCGCAACCTACGACTTGATGTACGACTGCTGGGAAAGAAATCTTTATGGTGGTTTAAAGAAAGTCGAACAAATACTAGGAATTAAAAGACGTCTGAAAGAGGTAGATGGCTGGGTAGCTATGGAACTATGGTACCAATACGAAAAAGAAAATAACAAAAAGGCCTTACAAGTGTTACTGGAGTATAATAAAGAAGACATTGTTAATCTTCCTATCTTAATGGAAAAACTTGGAAAAAGGGGTGGTGATTAATATGCCAGGAAAAGTACCGGCCAAGAGAGAGAAGAAGAAGCCAAAAAAGAAGAAAAAGTAAAGGAGTATAGGCGCTCATTCTGGTAAACGAATGTAGCAGCAGAGTGAATCTCTGCGTCAATGTAAGTAGTGTAGGGGCTTGTCCCCGTAGAGATTACGCCCATAAAGGGCTACACTACGGATAATGTTTTGGTCGCGTAGGGGCGACCTTTATGGTCGCCCAAGGGCTTTATGCCCGTAATTTGAGTATGAAAAAACAGAATTTACATCATAAAGCAAGTTTACTAGGAGAACTGGCTGGCTTCGATGTAACTGGTTTTCCCCTGGCTATTTTCCCGTGGACAAAGAAAATTTCCTCTCCCTTCTGGGGAAGAGGGTTAGGCCTGCCCGTGCCTGGCACGAGCCACGGCCAGGGGCGAGGGGTTAAAAGGAGACTCAATTGGAAATAAGAGAATTTCAGGATCTAATGCACAAACTCTACTATTCCAGAGACAAGAAGAGAGGACTTGCCAGGACTTTTGTCTGGTTTATTGAAGAAGTAGGGGAGTTAGCCAAGCTAATTCGTGAAGACAAAAAGAGTGATTTTAAGGAAGAAGTAGGAGATGTTTTTGCCTGGTTTTTAAGTTTGGCCAACCTTTTAGATGTAAATGTAGAAAAAGAAATCGAAAAGTATAAAGAAGGCTGTCCCAAGTGCAAAAAAATCCCCTGCCAATGCACCTACGACACCCCCAGCTTCCAATTTTAATATGGAGTAGCTCCTGTCCATCGGAACATTTCGCAACCTCTGGAGTCCTTGCGAATCGCGTAGGGGCCCCGATATATCGGGATGGTCGCCCGAACTTACCTTTCGGGAGGACTCCAAAAATTAAAGCCTGCACAGCTTCCCAGAAAATCAAGCTCCCTCCATTTAAGACCCTCAAAATTAGTATAAATAGTCAAGTAGACAGTTTTAATTGACAAATTTTAGTTCTTTTGCTATTCTATCCTATATCGACGACAGGAGAAACGAATGGAAAAAACGGAAAGGGCTATTCAGCGAGAAGAAAAGATTTATATTCTTCTGATAGCCATTTTTGTCGGTGGCCTGGTGATTGCCGGGGTTCTGGCGAGCAAGATTGTCAATATAGCTGGTCTTATAGTCCCGGGAGGAGTTTTTGCCTACTCCATAACTTTCCCCATTACTGATATAATTTGCGAAGTTTGGGGTAAAAAGAAAGGGAAATATGTGGTTTTTAGTGGGTTTATCACTCTACTGGTCATTCTGGGACTGATTAGACTTACTCTCATCTTTCCCAAAGCTCCTTTCTGGACTAACGAAGAGGCATTCACCAAGATTCTGGGTGGCACCTCGCGGATTATTATTGCTAGTTTTATTGCTTATCTGGTAAGCCAGTACCACGATGTCTGGGCATTCCATTTCTGGCGCAAGGTTACCAAAGGAAAGCATCTCTGGCTGAGAAATAATGCTTCAACGTTTGTCTCACAGTTCATCGATACAGTTGTCTTTATTACCATTGCTTTTTATGGTGTAATGCCAGTTTTTACATTAATTAAAGGACAATATATTATCAAACTACTAATTGCGTTATTAGATACACCGATTGTATATTTTGGAGTTTGGTTAATAAGAAGGGGAAAAAGAGATGAAAATAGGCATAGTGGGAGTTCCTCCACAGGAAGTTTTAGATAAATATAGAGGAAATGATTTCATAGACCTGGACACTCTTTTCGATTTTACTGATAACAGTAAAGCTGAATCCTACTTACCAAAGATATACTGTGCTACAATTAAAAGCATTATCGCCAATGCTTTGACTATAAAATTAGACCTTATCATTTTCGATAACGGCTATAGCAAGTGTGACAATGGTAGGTTCATTAGTGAAATTCTCAAGCGTGAGCTTAATGTGTCTATAGTTACCACTCAAAATAATGCTACTCGTAGACATCCCCAGACAGTATGCGAAAGCGACCTGGAATTGAGAAAGAAGTTTGATTTGATAGTGGACAGTGTGGTTAAAGATGTTGATAAGTCAAAATTGAAGTATGTAAAGCCAAATTATGGCTTCTGGGGAGTCCCTCCCAATGATTTCAGCATACTTGACCTATTTCCTAAAGAGACCCATGTTTTCGGCTGGGCAAGGTGTATGGAAGCAAGAGTTCCCGCAGACCTGGAGTTGGAAACTATGGTAAGGGAGGACCTGCCTACGGTATTCTATGCACAGGCTTTCTGCAGCAAGAACTCCTTAGCGAAATATCTGGCAAAAAAGCATAATGGACTTTATGTTGAAGTTGACGATGTTCTCGATAATTCCGTAAAAAGCAAAATAGAAGCCTATCTTTTATTAAATAAGTAAGAAAAGGGACATTTTTTGTGGGAGTGGCATTTATGCAACTCGCTGAATGGAGTGAAGCGATATGCTTTTAGGCGATGTGGGAACCAGTTATACCAAGATATTAAACACAGAAAAAGATGAGTATAGAGTTATCAAGACCCTCGACTTGCTTAAGAGTGACTTAAGATTCGATATAGCCTGCGGGCATAATGCGAAATTGAGAGCAGATAGAGTAGCCAATGAATTGGTTGCTCTGGAAAAGGGTAGCAGGAGATTGATTGGAAACGGGAATTTTCTGGTGGTGGATGTGGGAAGTAGGGACATCAAATATGTAAAAATGAAAAGTAGTAAATATGAGGAAATGGATTGGAACGCTCTCTGTGGAGCAACTTTAGGATTTTCTATTGAGCTTCTGGAGAACCATTTTAATGTAAAGACATCAGAGATAGAGAAAACTTCCCAATCCCTGGGAGTGACTTGTGGAGTTTTAGGTATGGCTAAAATTTTCGATAAGATTTCAGAGGGGTGTGAGATAACTGATGTTCTGGCAAGCTTTGTCAAAGGAATAGCAGAGAACGTCTATAAATTCATAGATGAACCTGAATTTTTCTATTTAAGTGGAGGGTTGTATAACAACAGTCTATTTATCAAAAGTTTTCAGTGCAAGGTTAAACCTTTGGGAAGGTTTGTTCTTTTAGAAGGATTGAGAGAGATTGGGGATAGCGGAGTCAGATAGTAAAGGAACCCCCTCACCCTGACCCTAAGGGGAAAGAGGACAAAGTGAGAGACTGTTTGTCACAAGGAGAATAAGATGGCTAAAAAAGGAAAGATTGCAATTATTCCAATTAAGGGAATGGTTGTTTCTGAGGAAGGCCCTTCTTCGCCTTTTCCTCTCCTGGCTATGACCAGAGCAGTATCCTCAGCTGAAATAATCCCCTTAATTGAAAGTGTAAAGAAGAATCGCCGGATTAAAGGTTTGATTCTGGAAATAAATTCTCCAGGAGGAAGACCTTTCCCCTGTAAAGAGATTGCAGAATGTATCAAAAGTCTGGGAAAGCCCACGGTAGCCTGGATAAAAGAATATGCTGCTTCTGGTGGCTACTGGATTGCCTCATCTTGCGACAGTATTGTAGCTGACCGCTTAAGTACCCTGGGGAGTATTGGTGTGGCGTCCGTTCGACCCGACTTCTCTGAGCTGATGAAAAAGTTCGGGATAGACGTGGAGACAATGGCCTCAGGTGTCTACAAGACATTTGGCATACCTTATAAGAAGTCGACCCCGAAAGAGAAAGAGTTGCTAAAAGAAGAACTCGATACCATTTACAAAAATTTCATAGAAGAAGTCACCAAGAACAGAAAACTAAGCGAGGAAGTAGTAAAAGAAATATCCACTGGAAAGATTTACTTAGGGGAAGAGGCAAAAAAGCTTGGTTTAATAGATTTTCTGGGAGGGAAGACTAAAGCAATAGAACTTATTATGAAAAAGACAGGAATTGAAGTATACAAGATTGTAGGTTACGCCAAAAAGATGAGGAGACCTTTAGGCTTTTTGAGAAAAATATTTGGATAAAAAATAGAGTTGACCCCATTTTTTATGAAAGGTTTAATTCTGGCTGCTGGTATTGGTAAAAGACTTCGACCACTGACTAATTCTCTTCCTAAATCTTTAATCCCTGTGGCAGGGAGACCGATGATTGAGTACAGCCTTAGAGGTTTCGGGAAGGCAAAAATTGGTCAAGTAGGTATTGTTGTCTCTCCTGAGGATTATAAAACCATTTCTGAAAGATTGGGTGATGGACACCAATGGAATATGAAGCTCACCTATATAGAACAGGAGAGACCATTAGGCACAGGAGATGCAGTGGCAAAAGCTCAAAGATTTGTCGGTGAAGATAATTTCTTGTTAGCTTATTGTGACCTTGTTTCCTTTTATGACTTCACAAATCTCATCGAGTCCCATCTAAAATTTCGTCCTCTGGCGACTCTCCTTATTAATAAAAAAGAGAATTCTGAGATCGCAGGTCAGGTGGTTTGGGAAGGAGATTTGGTCAAAAAGATAGTGGAGAAGCCAAAGGACAAAATTTCTGATTATGGAATAAGTGGGCTATTAATTATTGAGCCCGATATCTTTAAAGCCATCCCACATATCAAACCGTCAGCAGTGGGAGAATACTACATTGGAGATGCCTTACAGTATTTAATAGATAAAAAATTTGAAGTACGTTACCGAAAGATTGATACCTGGCGGGTCAATGTGAACTCTCTTGAGAACATCAAGAGAGCTGAGGCTTTAATTCTAAAGAATCGAAGTCAGAAGGAATTATAAGGTTTCCTGAAAAATTCTTTCTTATCTCGTTTTCTATTTCTTCCATTTTAAATTCGATTTCAGTAAGAAAATGGATAGGAACGAGGGTCTTAACTTGAGCTTCCTCGGCAATTTCTCCTAAAGCCAGAGCTGAGGTGTGCATTTCTTCAAGCTCTTTGGCAAAGCGTGATGGACAGGCGCAGTCGTGTATGAGATAATCAGCATCTTTTGTTTCCTCAACAATTGTGCGGCTAAATGCTGTATCCCCTGAGTAGACACAGGTGAGTGGGGGATCTTTAAGACAGATTTTGAGTCCTATAGAATCAGGAGTATGCTTTACTGGAAAAGAGGAGATGAGGGTCTTTTTCCTTTGGAAAAAGAGAAAAGTGTCCTTATCAGCTGGTATGGTCTGGAAAGAAACTTCAGGAAACTTCTTAGGGTCTTCAAGCCGGTGAAAAGAGATAAGTCCTCTGATAAGAAGGAGGCATTCCTGGGTAGCAAAGATATTTACTTTATTTCCTAACCTGTACTGGGAATGTAAGAGAGAAGGTACTCCATAGATATGGTCAACATGAGTATGGGTTAATATGAGGTTAGAAATTTCGCGATAATCGAAACCCAGTTTAGCAAGTTTTGTTACAGGACTTCCGGGACAGTCTATAAGAAATTTCTCTCCGGAATCATCCATAAAAAGCAAGGAAGTATTATCTCTTTGGGCTGAGGCTATTGCCCCAGCAGTACCTAAAAATATTATTTTTGCCATTTTATATCACGGGGATATGATATAGAAAATATCCTCAATTGTCAATAATTTTATGGAGTAGCTCTAATTCATCGGAGCGTAATTTAGGAACGAAATGAAGAAGAACATTCTCTTCACCGGTAGACCCGGTGTGGGGAAGACCACAGTTATTATGAAATTGATTAGCGGGTTGAAAGAAGTGGGAGGATTCTATACTGAGGAGATTCGCCAGCAAGGGGAGAGGAAAGGATTCAGGATTATTACTCTCAGGGGTAAAAAGGGAATCTTAGCCCATAAAGCTTTAAACAGCCCTTATCGAGTAGGGAAATACGGAGTTAATATTGAAGATTTAGAGAATATTGCCGGGAGAAGCATTTCTCTTGCTGTAAACGATGATAAGAAAAAGATTATTCTCATCGACGAGATTGGAAGAATGGAACTCTATTCTCCTAAATTTCAGGAAGCAGTAATTAAAGCACTCGATAGCTCCAAAAGAGTAATCGGCACACTCCAGGAAAGACACAATAAGTTTATTGATGCCATTAGAAAAAGAGAAGACGTAAAACTCATTGAGGTAACTTTAGAAAATCGAAAGATATTACCAGAGGAGTTGAAAAAGGAACTCTTGGACGCAGACTAAAGTCTGCTACTCCATACTGAAAATGAGCGTTATTGGTTTATTAACAGATTTTGGATTAAATGATAATTTCGTGGGAGTTATGAAGGGAGTAATATACCGTATTAATTCCCAGGCAAAAATTGTTGATCTCTGCCACGAAATAGAATCCCACAATATCCACGATGCAGCATTCCTTTTGAAAAGCTCCTACCCATATTTCCCTGAAGGCACGGTCTTCCTCATAGTGGTCGACCCCGGAGTGGGAAGTGAGCGGAAATCTGTAATAGTGGAAACAGAAAAGTATATCTTTGTAGCACCCGATAACGGAGTTCTATCTTTTCTCACAGAAAGAGATATAAAAAGAATTATCCAGATAACCAATGAAGAATATTTTCTGAAGCCGGTGTCTCGCACCTTTCATGGCCGGGATATTTTTGCTCCGGTAGCAGCACATCTTTCCAGAGGAGAAAAAATAGAGAAATTTGGCACGGCGATAAAAGAGATAAAAAAACTAAAATTTTCTGAACCTCAAGTCAAAAACAATCGCCTAATGGGTGAGGTTATGTATGTCGACCATTTTGGAAACTTGATTACCAATATTAACCAGGATGCTTTTCTCCGATTCATTGAGGGCAAGAAGTTTCAAATAGTCATAGGGAAAGCAAAGATATCGAAAATTAGTTCTTCCTATCAAGAAGAGAAAAAAGGTCTACCCATTGCTATATTTGGCAGTTTCGATAATTTGGAGATTTCGCTTTATGGAGATGATGCCTCACAGCGTTTGAATTTAAATAAAGGCAGTAAAATTTACATAGAGAAAAGAACCACTTAATTCCTCAGGTATCCTCTCCCCTTGGGGGAGAGGGTTAGGGTGAGGGGAAAATCATATTGGGGAGGTAGTTAAAATGGAAATTGTGGGAATAATCGTTTTTATAGCCATTCTCCTTTTAGGGATTATCTCACCCTTTTTCGGACTGCCGGGAACCTTCATTATTGTTGCTGACGCCCTGGTTTACGGATTAATCACCCGTTTTCAAACAATAACAGTCTGGTTCTTACTTCTCCTCTTGGGATTGGCAGTTGTGGGTGAAATTTTCGAATTCTTTTCCAATATCTTTGGGGCAAAGCATTATGGCGCCTCAAGATTGGGTTTGATAGGTGCTTTTTTAGGCGGCATTGTCGGTATTTTTATAGGTAGTTCTTTCCTGCCTATTCTCGGTCCCTTGGTGGGCGGATTAGTAGGTGCATTTGTGGGAGCTTTCCTTTTTGAACTGTTCAAGAAAGAGGGTTCTAAAAGAGCTATTACTGCCGGACTGGGTGCTTTTCTGGGAAGAGTGGCGGCAATTTCAGTAAAAGTATTCATCACTATTATAATGGCCGTCCTGATTTTAACGAAAGTTTTTTAAGGGAAGAAACTATGCTTGAGTACATTGTTCGCAGACTATTGTTCATGATTCCGCTCCTCCTGGGAATTACAATCATTACTTTTGTAGTCGTTCATCTCTCCCCCGGGGGACCTGCCGATATGTTGACTGGACTCAGTCCCAAGGTTAGTGCTGAGGCTAAAGCCCGTCTCCACTCCTTATACGGGTTGGATAAACCGCTCCACGTCCAGTATTGGCTCTGGCTAAGTCGGCTAGTGCGCTTCGATTTTGGAAGGTCTTTTAAAGACGGACGCCTGGTGATTATAAAAATTTTGGAGAGGCTTCCGGCAACTTTATTATTAAACGTCCTTTCCTTACTTCTCATCTTTTTTATTGCCCTGCCCATAGGGATTATCTCTGCAGTGAGACAAGATTCTTTTTTCGATAAGGGGATGACAGTATTTGTTTTCTTGGGTTTCTCCGTGCCTGCTTTCTGGCTCGCCTTGCTTCTAATGGTACTTTTTGGCGTTGTTCTGGGATGGCTTCCCATTTCAGGTATGCATTCCGTTAATTTCCCTTATTTTTCTTTCTGGGGAAAGCTTTGGGACATTATTAAACATTTAATCTTACCTGTTTTTGTTTCTGCTTTTGGCGGACTGGCATATTTATCCAGATATTCGAGAACATCTATGCTAGAGGTACTCCGCCAGGATTATATCCGCACCGCCCGCGCCAAAGGATTGTCCGAGAAGAAGGTGATATATAGACATGCTCTACGTAATGCTCTAATTCCCATTGTTACTCTTTTAGGACTATCACTTCCTGCTTTAATTGGAGGCGGATTTATTTTTGAAACCATTTTCGCCTGGCCGGGAATGGGACGCCTCGGTTATCAGGCGATTATGGCCAGAGACTATCCGGTAATTATGGGTGTGGGAGTTATTGCTGCTCTTCTCACTCTATTGGGCAATCTAATCGCCGATATAACTTATGCTTTTATCGACCCCCGCATTAGATATCGATAGGAAGGAAAAATAGATGTGGAAGATTTTCTGGAAAAGATTTAGAAGGAATAAGTTGGCTATGTTGGGAGCTCTCATTATTTTCTCCTTAGCACTGGTAGCAGTTATTGCTCCTCTCATTGCCCCTTTCAGTCCTAACCATCAGGATATTCTCCATAGGTTAGAACCACCTTCTACTAAACATCCTTTAGGAACTGATGATCTGGGAAGGGACCTTCTCTCCAGAGTAATCTACGGGACTCGAATTTCACTTCTCGTGGGATTTGTAGCAATAGGGATTGCCATTATAATCGGAAGTATTCTCGGGCTTCTCTCCGGATACTTTGGAGGCTGGCTCGATACTGTAATTATGAGATTTGTAGACATAATGCTCTGCTTTCCCACATTCTTTTTAATCTTGATGGTAATTGCCTTCCTTGAGCCTAATATCTGGACTGTAATGGTAGTTATCGGGTTGACAGGATGGCCTGGTTTAACCAGACTCGTCAGAGGTGAATGTCTTTCAATAAGGGAGAGAGGGTTCGTTCAGGCAGCCAAGGTATTAGGTTTGTCAAACACAAGAGTGATGTTTGTTCATCTATTACCCAATGTCATGGCCCCCATTCTGGTTACAGCCACACTAGGGATTGGCGGAGCAATTTTGACTGAATCGGCTTTGTCCTTTCTTGGTCTGGGCGTCCAGCCGCCAACTCCCAGTTGGGGTAATATTTTAACTGCAGGCAAAGATTATATTACTGTGGCGTGGTGGCTTTCTCTCTACCCCGGCCTGGCAATTCTTATCACCGTTCTGGCTTATAACCTCCTTGGCGAAGGATTACGCGATGTCCTCGACCCCAGAATGATGTTGGAGTAGCAGGTTTTAACCTGCGTTAAAGTAATAATGGAAAAAATTTTAGAAGTCAAAAATCTTTCCGTCGAGTTTTATAAAGGAGGAAAAGTTATCCAGGCACTGAGAGATACTTCGCTCACTCTGAAAAGGAACGAAGTCTTAGGTATAGTTGGTGAATCTGGCTGCGGAAAGAGCACGCTTGCTCTGTCGATACTGAGATTAATTCCGGAAAAGGAAGGTAAGGTTATCTCGGGCGAAATCCTTTTTAAAGGAGAAGACCTCCTGAGGTTGTCCGACAAGAAATTACTCCAGATAAGAGGAGATAGAATCTCTATCATTTTTCAAGACCCCTTTACTTCTCTAAATCCCGTATTAAAAATAAGTAAGCAGATCGCTGAGTCTCTCATTCTTCACAAGAAAGAGAACTTGTCTACTCATCAAATGGAAAAAGAGATAATCGAACTCCTAGATCTGGTTAAGCTACCCAAGCCAAAAGATACGATGTTGTCCTATCCTCATCAGCTAAGTGGAGGAATGCAACAGAGAGCAATGATTGCCATAGCTCTCTCTTCCAATCCGGAAATTTTAATTGCTGATGAACCAACCACAGCGCTCGATGTTACTATTCAAAAAGAGATACTAAACCTTCTAACTGAACTGCAAAAGAAACTGGGACTTTCAGTAGTCTTGATCACTCACGATTTTGGCATAGTTGCCCAGACCTGTCAAAGGGTCTCAGTTATGTATGCGGGAATCATAGTTGAGGAAGCGTCAACTTCTGAAATTTTTCATAATCCTCTACATCCTTACACTAAAGGGCTTTTAGAGTCTCTTCCCTCAAGAGAAGAACTGCCAAGTTCTTCCCAGGGTAAGAAGAGAAGACTCAAAGCAATCCCCGGACAAGTCCCTGACCCCAGTAATTTACCTTCAGGGTGCAAATTTCATCCCAGATGTCCAAAAGTTATTGAGGACTGCAAACTCGAGGAGCCAAGGCTCAGGGAGATAGTCAAAAATCACTGGGTAAGGTGTATTCGTGCCGTCGATTAAATAGCAACACATCTATATTCTCTCCCTTGGGGGAGAGGGTGAGGGGGAGCAAGAAAAAAGTACCTGTCACCTTTTTTGTTGAGGACATATGTTAAAAGTTGATAATCTGAAAAAGTATTTCCCTGTAGAGCGAGGAGTGTTCAGGAGAGTTGTCGATTACGTACGAGCTGTTGATGGTATCTCCTTTGAAATCAAAAAAGGAGAAGTCTTTGCCCTGGTAGGGGAATCCGGCTGTGGCAAAACCACCACAGCAAAGCTGATTGTGGGGCTATTTGAACCCACAGATGGAAAAGTTTTTTTCCACGGCAAAGATATCTCTTTACTGAAAAGAAAAGAGCTGGCTCGAAAAATACAGATAATCTTCCAGGATCCCTTTGCCAGTCTCAATCCCAGGCTCACAATAGGAACTATTGTTGGAGAAGCAGTTAAACATAGATTAGAAGCTACTGACGAGAAAGTAAAAACTAAGAAAATAAAAAAGGAAACAAGAGAACTTTTAAATCGAGTGGGATTGCCAGTTAATATTTTAAATGAGTATCCCCATCAGTTCAGTGGAGGTCAAAGACAGAGAATCGGCATTGCCAGGGCACTGGCTATGCAACCGGAATTGATTGTCGCAGATGAACCCGTATCTTCTTTGGATATTTCTGTTCAGGCTCAGATTCTAAATCTTTTGCTCGATTTGAGGGATTCTCTGGAATTATCTTATCTTCTTATCGCTCATGATTTGAACGTCGTGCGGTTTTTAGCTGACAGGGTAGCGGTAATGTACCAGGGAAAAATTGTAGAAAGGGGTTCTATCAGGAATGTATATGAAGACCCCCGTCATTCCTATACAAAAAAATTGCTTGAAGCAATCCCCACTCTGGAGACTGAGACCATAAAATAAGGAGGAGAGATAAGAGATGGCACCAAAGGAAAATGATAGAAGGAATAAGATTGAGAGATTGTCCCGTAAGGAGAGATTGGGAAGAGGGTTACTTAAGATTGGTGAGATAGCTAATCTGGCAGGAGTAACTACTTCTCTCATAAGGTATTACACTGACATTGACTTATTAAGAGTAGCCAGCTATACCAAGGGTGGTTATAGGCTCTACGACAAGGAAGAGACCTTGAGAATTATTCGACACGTAAAACCATCTGTGGAGAGACGACGCACCTTAAAAGAAATTAAAGAAAATTTAGAGAAACAGTCAAAGAAATAGAAGCCTTATCAAAATCGGAGTTTGGAGTCCTCCCGAAAGGGAGGTTCGGGCGACCACAAGGGTCGCCCCTACGCGATTCGCAAGGAGTCCATAATTTTCAGAGAGCTTTTAAAGCATACA
>DAOVHK010000122.1 GCA_030671905.1 Clostridia bacterium
AATACCTGTCCTTCTTTCTCACCCGATGGGAGTAAAATAGTATATTTGAGCAGGCGAAGGGATACTAATGGAGATGGCAAAATCGATTTATTTGATAATCCGGGAATATATATAAAAAACCTAAACGGAAGAGGTGAAAAATGTATAGTTTCTGATGAGTACCATAATAAGTTCCCTTCCTTTTCCCCGGATGGTGGCAAGATTCTGTTTGCCAGCTGGCGAGAATACAATAGTGGAATCTATACGGTAGATATCAATGGTAAGAATGAAAAACAAATAGTCAGTGATGAATACGATAACACTTTTCCTTCTTTTTCACCCAATGGTCAAAAGATAATTTATGCTAGCTGGAGAAGGGATACTAACAAGGATGGCCGGATTGATTTGCGTGATAATAGTAGCATATATATTATAGATAGTGACGGCAGAAATGAACAGGAACTTATAAGTGATAGATACAGTAACTCTTTTCCCGTTTTTTCCCCGGACGGCATTAAAATAGTCTATTTAAGTAGGCAGAGAGATACTAATAAAGATGGGAAGATTGACTCACTGGATAATAGCGGAATCTATATATGTGACACTAAAGGAAGAAATAAAAAGTGTATTGTGAGTGATAAATCCTACAATAAATTCCCGTCTTTTTCTCCCGATGGAAAGAAAATACTATTCTTAAGTAGTGGTAAATCTCATCGCAGAACGCCTGGTAAAGGATTCTTCGGCTGGAAAGGAATCTATACAGTTGATATTAATGGTCGAAACAAACGTCAGGTTGTAAGTGGAAAATATTACGGAAATACAAATCCTCTATTCTCGCCCGCTCAGGAGAAGATATTATATTTAGCCTGGAGAGAGGGAACCCAGCGTGGAATTTACCTCGCCGATGCTAATACCCCACCCAATCTGCAAGAGTTAAAAAGCTTAGTAGAAGATAATCTTAAATAGAATGTTCTTAGTTCCGACAAATGGAGTAGCGGAACGGAGCTCCACCTGCGAGTCGGTGAGCAGGCAGGTCACCGACTGAAGCGAAGCGTAAGGAGGGTCGCTGTTCCGACGAATAAGGAGGAACGTGTTAGCGACGCCTGCGAGTCGGTGAGCAGGCAGGTCACCGACTGAAGCGAAGCGTAAGGAGGGGAAGATGAAGAAATCATTGATCGGGATAATTTTTATTCTGGGAATTTTTCTATTCACTGGCTTTGTGTTTGGAGGGAAAGCTAAGTGGGAATACAAAGTAGCATTTCTTATGCCCGAGGGAAAAGCGATATTCTATACTACCGCTCTTCAGGAGTGGAAAGAACTGAGAACAGAAAGTGAAGAATTTAAAGACTTCTGTGAGAGATTCTATCCCCAGGGACTGAGTCCGGGAAGCGAATTAGAAGCTTTTAAATCATTTAAAGAATTTGAGCTGGAGAGAATAAAGAAGAAAGGAATGCCCAGTTTTGCTGAGCAGGAAGAATTTCTTAATAACCTTAGAGAGGACGGATGGGAGCTTATCGCTGTGGAGACTTATGGAGAAAGCGGTCTACCTGTAGGGTATTTTAGAAGGGAAAGTAAAAGTAAAAAAGAGAAAAGAGAAAGAGAGGAGCCTGTTACTCCCTTCGACTATTATGAACGAGGACATTAAATTATGGCCCATTTTACCTTTGTGGTGGCCACTAAAAAATAATTATTGACAAAATTTGCAAAATGTTGTAGTATAATACTATCAAGTCAATGTAAACTTTCCTTAGCACAATCCTGCTTTATCAAATCTTAGACATTTTCCCTTTAGGTAATACTTTCCGGAAAGTTTTATCCTATAAAATAAGGAGGAATGGATAGTGGAAAAAACTCCATTAGATATAAGTGCCCTGTCCAAGATGACCATAGCAGATTTAACAAAGAAAGCAAAAGAGTTGAAAGTAGAAGGAATATCTAGCCTCAGAAAACAGGATTTAATTTTCAAAATTTTGCATGCCCAAGCTGAATCTAATGGACTTCTATTCGATGAAGGGGTGCTGGAAATTTTACCTGATGGTTTCGGTTTCTTGAGGTCTCCTAACAACAATTACTTGCCCGGCCCGGATGACATCTATATTTCTCCTTCACAAATTAAGCGTTTCAGTTTGAGTAAGGGGGATACTGTTTCTGGGCAGGTACGTCCACCAAAAGAAGGTGAACGTTTTTTTGCTCTTTTACGGGTAGAAGCGGTCAATAGCGAAAATCCAGAGAATGTTCGTGACCGCGTACTATTTGATAATCTAACTCCTCTTTATCCCAGTGGACAAATTAAATTAGAAACTAAACCTACGGAGGTATCCATGCGGGTAATGGACCTTTTGACTCCCATTGGAAAGGGACAGAGAGGGCTGATTGTTGCTGCACCGCGAACAGGGAAAACTATTTTATTGCAACAAATTGCAAATGGTATTACAACTAACCATCCAGAGATTATTCTGATAGTGTTGCTCATAGATGAAAGACCTGAGGAAGTTACCGATATGCAAAGGTCAGTAAGAGGAGAGGTGATCTCTTCAACCTTTGATGAGCCTGCGGATCGCCACATCCAAGTAGCAGAAATGGCTATGGAAAAGGCAAAGAGACTGGTTGAACATAAAAGAGATGTGGTCGTCTTGCTGGATAGCATAACTCGTTTAGCCAGGGCTTATAATACCGCAACTCCCTCCTCTGGTAAGGTGTTATCTGGCGGTTTAGATTCTAACGCTCTACAGAAGCCCAAGCGTTTTTTTGGTGCTGCCCGCAATATTGAAGAAGGGGGCAGCCTGACAATCATTGCTACAGCACTGGTTGATACAGGAAGCCGGATGGACGATGTCATCTTTGAAGAATTTAAAGGGACGGGTAACATGGAAGCTAATCTCGATCGTAGATTAGTTGACAAAAGAATATTTCCCACAATTGATATTCACCGCTCTGGGACGAGAAAAGAGGAGCTCCTTCTTTCTGAAGATGAACTGAACAAAGTGTGGCTTCTGCGAAAGGCATTGGGCTCCTTGAACGTCGTGGAAGCGATGGAGTTTTTACTAGGGAAATTGCAGACTACCAAGTCAAATAAAGATTTTTTAAAATTACTGGAACTGAATAACATCCAGTAAGGCCTTGCGAAATAAATTTTTAAAAACTACTTGACAAATAAGAAAAACTTTGTTATTGTTGATTGGTTGAAAGAAGAAGGGAGGGATGCCTCGGAGAAAAACTATTTTCCTCTCCGAAAGAAATTCCCGCCAAAATTACCTTCAGGTTCTTTTCTTTAAAAAGCAACATTTATTCCCCGGCTATAAATTTTAGTCATAACAAACAATATAATACAAAGGTATATTTTTTTCTATTTTTGGGTGGGTTTTTAAATATATAATGGGAGTGTTGACAAAGTAATAATTATATGGTATGATTAAGTTGGGAATATAGTTCTTTGAAATCTAAATAGGAGTGTTGAAGCCAGCTAACCTTGGTTAATTCAAGATGTTAAGTAAGTAAATTTCTATGGAGAGTTTGATCCTGGCTCAGAACGAACGCTGGCGGCGCGCTTAACACATGCAAGTCGAACGGTCCCGATAAAGCCGTAAGGTGATATCGGGGTAGTGGCAAACGGGTGAGTAATACGTGGATAATCTACCTTTGAGTGGGGGATAACTTTACGAAAGTGGAGCTAATACCGCGTAAGACTACAGAATCGCATGATTCAGTAGTAAAAGGCTTCGGTTTACCGGAGTCGCTTAAGGATGAGTCCGCGCCTGATTAGCTAGTTGGTAAGGTAATAGCTTACCAAGGCAACGATCAGTAGTCGGCCTGAAAGGGTGTTCGGCCACATTGGAATTGAGATACGGTCCAGACTCCTACGGGAGGCAGCAGTGGGGAATTTTGCGCAATGGGGGAAACCCTGACGCAGTGACGCCGCGTGAACGATGAAGTCCTTCGGGATGTAAAGTTCTGTCAGGCGGGAAGAATCTTTCCCCGATGCAAATCGGGGGAAAATGACGGTACCGCCAGAGGAAGCACCGGCTAATTCCGTGCCAGCAGCCGCGGTAACACGGAGGGTGCAAGCGTTGTTCGGAATTACTAGGCGTAAAGAGCGTGTAGGTGGTTAGCTAAGTCGGATGTGAAAATCCCAAGCTTAACTTGGAACGTGCATTCGAAACTGATTAACTTGAGTGTAGGAGAGGAGAGCGGAATTCCTAGTGTAGCGGTGAAATGCGTAGATATTAGGAAGAACACCGGTGGCGAAGGCGGCTCTCTGGCCTAAAACTGACACTGAGACGCGAAAGCGTGGGTAGCGAACAGGATTAGATACCCTGGTAGTCCACGCCGTAAACGATGGGCATTAGGTGTAGGAGGTATCCAATCCTTCTGTGCCGAAGTTAACGCATTAAATGCCCCGCCTGGGGAGTACGACCGCAAGGTTGAAACTCAAAGGAATT
>DAOVHK010000084.1 GCA_030671905.1 Clostridia bacterium
CTGCCCAGTTTGAGAAAGATAAGGAGAATCTCTCAGTCACAAGCAGATGATTCCTTTATAGGAAGTGATTTTACTACAGAAGAGATTACCCTCCGCAGGTGGGAAGACGAGACTTATGAGATTATCGGGAATAAGAAATTTGAAGGTTACCATTCCGAGTTTACGGGAAAGACCTATTACGAAGGTTTAGATTGCTACGTGGTGGAAGCAAAACCAAAGAAGAAAGATTGGTACTATTCGAAAAGGATTGTCTGGATTGATAAGAAAACAGGAGCCAGTATCTATGATGAGATTTACGATTCTCTGGGGAGAAAGACAAGGACAATCTTTAGAGAATACCAAGAGTACGAGAAAGGGTATTTACCTCAGACATTACTGGAATGTAAAAACCTGAGAACCGGGCATAAAACGGTGGTTACATTTGATAAGATAACATTTGATTCGGGTTTGAAAGAAAGGTTGTTTTCAGAAAAGACTTTGATGAGAAGTAAATGGTAAAAGTGAAAACTACCCGAAAAGACCTTATGGTCTATACGGGAGAGACTTAAATTCTAAGGAGGTTAAAGATGAAGCGAGGAGTTAGTAGATTTTTAATTATTGGGCTTATGGTTTTGGTGGCATCTTCAGTTTATGGTATCGATGTCGCTGAAAATGTTACCATTTCCGGGACAGTGAAGAATGAGACAGCGAGCCATCTGAAAATGGGCGAGTTTATGAAGATCGAGAATACAGTCCAGATGGGAGTAGAGTATACACCAACAGAGTATCTACATCTATTTGGATTTTTCAGGTTTTATTACGATGCTGTTTTCGACGCTGAAGAACAATATGCACCTGTGAAAAGTGAACTTTACAGAACAAATGTTACTAATGATTGGCTCAGGGAGTTGTATGTGGATTTCCTTTCAGAGAGGTTGGATGTGAGGTTAGGAAGGCAGCAGGTGGTTTGGGGAACGGCTGATGGTGTGAAGATATTGGATGCAGTAAATCCTACTGATATGAGAGAGTTCACTCTCGATAACTATGCTGACAGCCGCATACCTCTGTGGATGGTTAAGTTAGAGTATGCGCCCACGGTTAATGGAACTTTCCAGTTTCTAGCCATTCCAGATTTCCAAGGCAACTATATTCCACCTTTTGGCGCACCATTTACTTTCCGGGCATCAGTGCTTGGTCAAGCGAAAGCCGTCGGTTGGCTTATGGCGGGCGGAAGTGTTTCCTTCAACGAAGATGTGAAGCCAGATCCATGGAGTGATTTGTCAGATAGCACTATAGGTTTTCGCTGGCTTGATGTTGTGGGAGGATTCGAATATACTCTCAATTTCCTGTCTGGATTCTATCTTTCAGGAGCCAATTATTCCTGGTGGGAACCTGCTTTAATGGGACCGCCTAACCCAGCCGTTAATACCTTGAATATTCAGAAGAGGTATGAACGGATAAAACTATACGGAGCTTCGTTCACTAAGGCCCTGACTAAAGGGGCACTTTCTGGCTTGACCATAAGGGGTGAATTTGCTTACATCCAGGGCGTTCCTACTTACTACGGAACAGATGGTTCGGTAGCAGGGATAGCGAAACTAGACAACTTCAACTATGTCCTGGGATTCGATAAGTCTCTGGTGACAAACTGGTTTGCCAGCCTGCAATTCATCCAGTTCATTACATCCAAGGATAGTTATCAGGGCAATAGTCTCCTGTTTGGACCAACATTGGGTCCAATGGATCGGGTAACTACCATGCTAAGCCTGAAGGTCTCTACAGATTTTATGCATGAGAGGCTTAAGCCGGAGATCCTGGTGATATATGGATTGGGTAATGACTGGAAGATAACCCCTAAGGTCCAGTTTGAAATTATAGACAGTCTCGTAGCAGTTACGGGTGTCCATATTTTTGAAGGTGACCCCCAGAATCTTTATGGGCAGTTTGCTGAGAGAGACGAGCTATTTTTTGAATTAAGGTTTGGATTCTAAGGGAGAAAGGAGGAAGATGAAAAATGAATGTAGGAAAAATTCTGGAAAAGAGTGTCAATAAGTTCGGAGACAGAGTAGCCATAATTTTTGAGGATGAGAAAGTCTCTTTCCGAGAGCTCGACCGTCTGGTGAATAATCTCTCCGCAGGTCTGATTGGAGAGGGCGTGAGGAAAGGTGACTGCGTGGCCACTTTTCTGCCGGATGAGATGGACATTGCTTTAAGTTATTATGCTATCTTGAAAGTTGGCGCTATTCATGCTCCACTCGATGTGAGGCTTAAAGAGGAGGAAGTGAAGTTAATTTTTAGTGACGCTAAACCAGTGGTAATTATTACCACCAGCCAGTTTCAGGATATGTTTCTCTCCATGAGAGGGGAAATTCCCAGTATAAAAAGCATCATCGTGGTGGGAGAAGAAGTGAAGCAAGGGTGTAAATCTTTCAAAGAGATGAGAGATAAAGATTCCTCCCGAGTTATTCCCGTGGAAGTTGAAGATGGAGATACAGCTCTTTATCTCTATACTTCAGGAACTACTGCTAAACCAAAGGGAGTAATGGTGACTTTTGCCAACCTGGACTGGTTCCCTGAAGATATGCACGCTATATGGAAAACTAATGAAAATGACGTCCATTTACTCTCATTACCTGCTTCCCATATAAGTGGACCTATTCTTTTCAATCAAACGATTGTGAAGGGGATTGCCACTTCAATCTTGGGGGCTTTCAATCCCAGGAAATGGCTGGAGAATGTAGAGAAGAATCGTGTGACTATTATCCATTTCGTACCGCCGATGGCCAATGCACTGATACAGTTGAATCAATTTGAAAAGTACGACTTGTCCAGATTAAGGTGCGTTGCCCTTATGGGGGCATATTCTACTCCCGGGCTGGTCAAGGAACTTGGAGAAAAAATGGGATTAAAACGATGTTGTCAGGGTTATGGATTAACGGAGACCTCTCCTCTACTCACCCTTGAGTCACCCGACAGCAATGCTCCCTTGGGAAACATTGGCAAGCCATTACCTGGCAAAGAAGTGAAGATAGTCGATGAGGACGGCGATGAACTTCCCGTGGGAGAGGTTGGTGAGATAGTTACTCGTGGGTCACACGTAATGAAAGGGTATCACAATGACCCTGAAGCCACTGAGGAGATAATCAAGGATGGCTGGTTACACACGGGCGATTTAGCGCGGAGAGACGAGGATGGTTATATCTACATTGTGGGAAGGAAACAGGACAGGATAAATGTGGGAGGATTGATGGTCTATGTTTCCGAGGTTGAGGACGTTCTTCACCACCATCCCAAGATAAAAGAAGTGGCAGTAGTGAGTACTCCTGACCCAAAAAGAGGTGAGAGAATAAGAGCAGTTGTCGCCCTGAAAGAAGGAATGGAAGCTACGGATAAGGAGATAATCGATTACTGTCGCGAGAAAATGGCAGACTACAAAGTTCCCAAGGAAGTTGAGTTCAGGGAGAGTCTTCCCAAGACAAAGACAGGGAAGATAGCCAGGGGAGAACTGGCTAAAACGAGCTCCTGAAATTCAAGATTCCGGGAACTGCTTAATCTACGAAAAGACCGCTAATTAATTATGGCATTAGCGGTCTTTTTTGTAGAGGTCAAGAGAAAAATAGGAGAGATTTTTGGCTACTTTCTGGGAACTTCTTTTTAATTTTTTCTTTCCCCTTCAGTGTATCAACTGCAGAAGATTGCTCACAGCCGATAATAAAGACCATGTCTGTGGAGATTGCTGGAGCAGGATTATCTATCTCAACCGATCAATTGACATAAGGCTATCCTTAGAAGAAATATGGTCAGTAGCAGTATATGATGGGGTGTTGAGGAAGTTGATACATCAATTTAAATATAAAGAGAAGAAATATTTAGCCAATCCATTGGGGAAACTCATGGTCGATTTTGTGGAGGAGTACCTGGAAGAAGAAAAATTCGATTATATTATTCCCATCCCACTGGAGAAGGCCAGGCAAAAGAAGAGGGGTTACAACCAGGCAGAACTTTTAGCTCGGATTTTGGGAGAAGCGGTAAATAAACCAATATTGACCAATTTAGTGAAAAGAAGAAAGAAAACCAAGCCCCAGTTTGAACTGAACAAGAAAGAGAGGTTTGAGAACCTTTCCGGTGCCTTTGAAATCTCAGAATCAGTCAAAGAAGACGTCGCCACAATTGCAGGAAAGACAGTTCTACTATTAGATGACCTGGCAACTACAGGCGCAACCCTGGATGAATGTGCCAAAACGTTAAAGAGGGCAGGAGTTAGTGAAGTTTATGCACTGGTCTTAGCCCATGGAATATAGAATTAAAATGGTAGTTAGGAGTAGCTCCGATTCATCGGAGCATCAAAAAATTCTTGACTTTATTGGGTGAATTTATATAATAGCTGGAAGAGTAAATTAATAGAAGGGGGTAAGTGATAAATGGCAACAAAAGTAGGTATTAACGGATTTGGAAGGATTGGAAGGCTGGTGCTACGAGCAGCCATTGCTGAAGGCATAAAAGAGCTCGATTTTGTAGCAGTTAATGATTTGACCGATGCTAAAACTTTGGCACATCTGTTTAAATACGATTCAACTTTTGGGACTTTTAAGGGCACAGTAGAGGTAAAGAACAGTTCCATTATGATAAATGGGAAAGAGATAAAAGTCTTGTCCCAGAAGGACCCAGCCCAATTGCCCTGGAAAGATTTAGATGTTGATTTCGTCATAGAGTCGACGGGAAGATTTACCGACCCGGAAAAAGCCAAAGCCCATTTAGCAGCAGGAGCGAAGAAGGTAGTGATTACTGCCCCGGCAAAAGGCGAGGCTCTCACTGTGGTTATGGGAGTAAATGAAGATAAATACGATAGCTCCAAACACGATGTGGTTTCCAACGCTTCCTGCACCACAAACTGTCTGGCGCCAATAGCCAAGGTTCTTCTGGATAAGTTCGGGATTGAACGGGGATTGATGACTACCATCCATTCTATTACTAATGACCAGGTTACTCTCGACTTTCCCCATAAGGATTTACGCCGTGCTCGAGCAGCTACTATGTCCATGATTGCTACCACTACCGGCGCAGCAAAAGCTATAGGATTGGTCCTGCCCGAATTAAAAGGCAAGATGGATGGTATGGCAATACGCGTGCCTACTCCCAATGTCTCTGTGGTCGATCTGGTCATCGAGGCGAAAAGAGAGACGACTGTGGATGAGGTGAATAAGGTCTTCAAGGAGGCTTCCCAGGGGAAGCTGAGTAAGTATCTCGATTATACTAAGGAGCCATTGGTCTCCCGCGATTTTTATGGGAACAATAAATCTGCCATAGTAGATGGTCTTTCCACAAGAGTGGTAGAAGGGAAGATGATAAAGGTTCTCGCCTGGTACGATAATGAGTGGGCTTACTCTTGTAGAGTGAATGATCTGGTCAGCTATATGGTGAAGTCAGAAGCCAAAAGCGGGTCCAAGGAAAAGGTGGCAACTCAATAGAGGTCACCTTGCCGACTCGAGCCTCAAGGTCAGAGCCTTTAGCTTTATCTTACGAAAAAGGTAAAAAGAATGGAGAAATTGACAATTTCCGACTTGGAAATAGAAGGTAAAAAGGTCTTAATTCGCTGTGATTTCAATATTCCTTTAGATGACAAGGGAAAAATTACGGATGACACCCGAATTCAAGCTACTCTACCTACAATAAGATACGCTCTGGGAAGAGAATGCGCAGTTATTCTGATATCCCATCTTGGCCGACCCAAAGGGAAAGTAGACCCGAAATTGAGTTTGAAACCAGTTGCCGAAAGATTGGGAGAGCTTTTGAATCTTGAGGTTCTTATGGCGCCTGACTGTATCGGTCCTGAGGTGGAGAAGATGGCCAGGGAATTGAAAGGAGGAGAAGTCCTTCTTTTAGAAAATTTGCGGTTCCGTTCAGGAGAAGAAACAAATGATGAAAAGTTCGCTCAGCAACTCGCCTCACTTGCAGATGTATTTATCCAGGATGCCTTTGGCACTGTGCACAGGGCGCATGCTTCCACATCCGGAGTGCCCAAGCATTTACCCTCTGGCGCTGGCTTTCTATTACAGAAAGAGATAAAATATCTGAAGCAGGCTTTAGAAGAACCGGAAAGACCTTTTTTGGCTATCCTGGGAGGAGCTAAGATATCGACCAAGATTGGAGTTATAAAGAAGTTATTGCCTAAA
>DAOVHK010000117.1 GCA_030671905.1 Clostridia bacterium
ATGGATGTAGTGAATCTGTTGATTGGTCAGGCCAAAAGAGCCGCTCCTGCTGGGGCGATGCTAACTTCTCAAGATAAATACGTCTCCCAGTTAAAACAAGAATTGGTGGGTTCTATGGGAACATCTTTCGAGCCTTTATTAGAAAGACATATTGGCAAGAGGGTTGTACTTGAGTTGACCAAGGGTGATAAAATATTTGAATATCCAGGCGTGTTAAAGGACTATACGGCAGAGTTTATAGAAATCATGGACGTTGATTACAGAATAAAAGAAGAGCAAACAGCCAGAAAGGCAGATCTTGCGATTCCCAGGAAATACGGTGTCATTCGACATCTCGGTGAATAGATTTGGAATAATGAAAAATAGAGGTTGGGTAAAATTTACCAAGAGCGAGGAAGAGACGAGAAAGATTGGTAGAGCAATCGGCAAAGGACTTCTGCCGGGAGATATAATCTGTCTTGTTGGCGAGCTCGGCTCTGGCAAGACGACCATTACCCAGGGCATTGCCCAGGGGCTGGGAGTTCGAGGCTCTGTAAGTAGCGCCACCTTCAAGTTAATTAACGAGTATAAAGGAAGAATTCCAGTCTACCATTTTGACCTCTTTCGTCTTGATAAATTGTCCGAAGTAGAAGAACTGGGTTATAGAGAATACTTCTATAATCAGGGAGTAACAATTATTGAGTGGGCGGAGAAGATGAGACCACTCTGGCCTGAAAAGAGAATGGAAATAGAATTAAAAATAATTTCTGAGAATAATCGGGAAATAAAGATAACTAATCTGATTGGCAGGGAGATCAGTCTAAGTGGTAATTCTGGGAATAGAGACATCAACTAAAACCTGTAGTATAGCCCTGACAGATGGAGAGAAGTTACAGGATGAGATTTCACTCCATCTGGGACTTTCCCATTCGGAAAGGGTAATTCCACTTCTTGATGAAATATTGAAAAGGAATAGTATGGCTATCAAGGATATAAATGGAATTGCGGTGTCCATTGGTCCAGGTTCATTTACGGGAATTCGCGTGGGAGTTTCCACAGCCAGAGGGCTTGCTCAGAGTTTAAACATTCCCCTGGCAGGAATTCCCAGCCTTGATGGCTTAGCCTTTGGTATGGAGACGTCCGGAGAGCTTGTTTGCCCTATGATTGATGCTCTGCGCCGGGAAATATACACTGCACTATATGAGGGCAGAAAGAGATTGACTCCCCATCAACTAATAGGGATAGAGGACTGGTTAAAAATATTGAAAGATAAAGAAGAAACTATACTCTTTCTTGGTGAGGCAGCGGACCTTTATGAAAATCTAATTAAGGATTTTCTAAAGAAGAAAGCAAAAATTGTCAAGAAGGAAAGGCGTTACGTTTCGGCAGCCCGCGTTGCCCAGTTGGGTTTGGAGAAACTTGTTTCCGGGGAAGGGAAAAAGTATGATGAAGTCTTTCCCCTATATATAAGGAGAGCGGAGGCTGAAGTGAAATGGGAAGAGAAGGAAAGATTGAGAAAGAGTTGAAATTTTCCATATTCCCATTGGATTACAACGACCTCAAGGAGGTGGTGGAGATAGAAAGTGTATCTTTTCCTGAACCGTGGTCACTGGCAATGTTCTATCATGAGTTGATACTACCTTTTTCCCACTTTTATGTAATGAGAGAAGATTCTCAGGAAAAGAAAAAGAGCAGGATGATTGCTTATGGTGGTTTCTGGATGGTTAAATACGAGGCGCACATAACCAATCTTGCCGTACATCCAGACTATAGGAGTCGTGGCTTTGGGAATGAGTTCCTCAGATTTCTTTTGGAGAAGGCAAACAATTTGGGAGCCAAAGTAGCAACCCTGGAAGTTCGAACTTCCAATAGGGTGGGACTGAAGTTGTACGAGAAATGGGGTTTCCAGAAGACGAAAACCAAGAAAGGCTATTATGCTTATACCGGGGAAGATGCCATTGTAATGGAAAAGAGAAATTTGTAATATAGGGGTTCAATTCATTGAACCCGTTAAGCGGGAGATAAAATTTTTAAAGGAGGGATAAATGCCAAAATTAAAATTGGGTTTACCAAAAGGGAGCCTGCAGGTGCCAACTATGGAGTTGTTCCGTAAAGCTGGCATACGCATTTACGTAGGAGGGAGGTCATATTTTCCCTCATGCGATGACTCGGAATTGGAAGTTATGCTGGTAAGGGCTCAGGAGATGGCCAGATATGTTGAGGATGGTACTTTCGATGCAGGGCTCACTGGCTACGACTGGATTAGAGAGAATAAGGCAAAAGTAAAAGAAGTGTGTGAACTTGTATATTCCAAGTCGGGGTACCGTCCGGTGAAGTGGGTCCTGGCTGTTGCTAACAATTCACGAGTTAGATCCGTGAAAGACCTGAAAGGAAAGAGGATAGCCACCGAGTTAGTCAACGTAGTTAAAGATTATTTGAAGAAGAAGAAAGTAAAAGCAGATGTGGAATTTTCCTGGGGAGCCACCGAGGGAAAGGCAGGGACTTTAGCTGATGCTATTGTGGAATTGACCGAGACCGGCTCTTCTCTGGAGGCAAATTATTTAAGAGCTATAGATACGATTATAGAATCGACAACGCGTTTCATTGCCAATAAGGAGTCCTATCAGAATCCCTGGAAGAAGAACAAGATTGAAAATATCGCTATTCTCTTACAGGGAGCTCTGGCAGCAGAGGGCATGGTGGGGTTAAAGATGAACGTGAGAAAGGAAGACATTTCCAAACTTATGAAGATTCTGCCTGCACTTAAAAGGCCAACAGTTTCCCTTTTGACTATTCCGGGTTGGCTTGCCCTTGAGATAATCCTAAAAGAAGAAATGGTAAAGAAGATTCTTCCGGAACTGAAGCGTGCTGGTGCTGAAGGGATAATAGAGTATCCCCTGAACAAAGTAATCTATTAGGAAGGAAAACTCAATGTCTATTCGGGTACGATTTGCACCTTCGCCCACTGGTTATCTCCATTTAGGAGGAGCCCGCACGGCACTATTTAATTGGCTTTTTGCCAAGCGAAAGGGTGGCACGTTTATTCTACGAATAGAAGATACTGATAAGGTACGCTCTACAGATGAGGCTGTGCTGGCGATTATTCGTGGGCTCGAATGGTTGGGTATGAATTGGGATGAGGGTCCTAAGATTACCATTGACCAGCATAAAGTAGTCATTGAAGAAGTCGGGAAACATAAGCCATACTTCCAGATGAAAAGGCTCGAATTATATAGGAAGTATGCGGAAAAACTGATTGAGGATGGTAAGGCCTATCGGTGCTACTGTCTTCCTGAGGAACTTGAGGAGATGAGAAAGAAGGCAAGCCAGGAGAAGAGGCCACCAAAGTATGATGGTAGATGCCGCAGTCTGATTGGAGGAGATGAGAACAGGTATATAGACGAAGGCAGGAAGCCCGTGGTGCGCTTCAAGACTCCGCAGGAAGGAGTTACAGAATTTGAAGATATAGTAAGGGGGAAAGTAAGCTTCCAGAACAACCTTCTGGACGATTTTGTTATGCTTAAATCGAGTGGCTCCCCCATATACAATTTTGCAGTTGTAGTTGATGACCACGAAATGGAGATATCCCATGTGATTCGTGGTGATGACCACATATCCAATACTCCCCGGCAGATTCTCCTCTATGAAGCGCTTGGCTGGAAGAAGCCCCAGTTTGCCCATGTACCGATGATTCTCGGCTCGGATGGCAGCCGTCTCAGTAAAAGGCATGGGGCGACCTCATTAGAATATTATGAAAATGAAGGGTATCTTCCAGAAGCAATGGTTAATTATTTGGCCCTTCTGGGTTGGGCTACAGAAGATAGTCAGCAAATTTTCGACATAGAAGAATTGAAAGAAAAGTTTTCTTTGGAAAGGTGCGCAAAATCTGCTGCCATTTTCGACCTTCAGAAACTTCTCTGGATGAATGGTGAGTATATAAGGAAGATGAAACCGGATGAGCTTACTACGGAAGCGCTTCCGTTTATAATTAAAGAAAATCTGGTTCAAGGGGACACAGATGAAGAGGTTAGGCAGTGGGTAGAGAATGTATTAACAGAGGCCATTTCACTGGAACAGGAAAAAATAAAATTACTGAAAGATATTCCCTATTTGATAAGTTATATGCTTAAGGAAGATTTAGAAAACGAAGATTATGAAGAAGAGGTAAAAGAGAAAGTATTAAAGGTTAGCGGCGTTAAACAGATACTATCCGATTGCAGGGATAGGCTCGTCAAGTTGGAAGATTTCTCAGAAGAGAAAATTGAAAAGGAAGTTCGCAGCTATGCTAAGGAGAGCGATAAAAAGACAGGCAAAGTGTTCCATCCTATCAGAGTGGCAGTTTCCGGCCGCACGCGAGGGCCGGGTCTATTTGCTCTCTTATCGTTTCTTGGCAAAGAGAAGGTCTTAAAGAGAATAGATTATACAATCAAAAACTTCCTATAGTTTCTCTCCAAGGAGGCAGGATGGCTGAAGAACCGAAATTGAACATGCTTTTTATGAGCATTGTTCTCTCCCTTTCCCAGGCAGCAATGCAACATATGGGTAAAATTACTAATCCCCTGACAGGTAAGATTGACAGAAATTTAGAGCAGGCGAAGGTAACAGTCGATATGCTGGAAAT
>DAOVHK010000115.1 GCA_030671905.1 Clostridia bacterium
AGCAGAAATAAACCGATTACCTCGCTTTTCCTTTCCATTCTTCCTCCTTTTCAATATTAAGTATACTATAGGTATTATAATATTTCAGTGATTAAAGTCACAATTTAGATGTGATTTTAGTCACAAAAATAAAGGGCGGACTATTTACTCCGCCCTTATTATACCATAAATATTAAAATCTGTCAGTAACTAAGGTCACAAAGAAGGGGACAGGTACTTTTTCAATAGAGCATCTTTTTCAATTCTTCTTTATCAGTTATCGTTATATAGTGTTTTTCAATCTCAATGCAATTGGTCTTCCTGAAATCGTTCAATATCCTACTCACCACTTCCCTTGCAGTTCCCACCATTTCAGAAAGTTCCTGATGGGTTAATTCCATATCAATCTTTATCCCTTTCTCTGTCTGGACACCGTGCTTTTCAGCTAAATCCAGAAGGGCAATCACTAACCTTCCGGATACGTTCTGAAAAGTAAGTGATTCAATCTGCTTGTCAGCATCTCTCAGGCGAGAGCAGAGGGTCTCCATTATCTTAAACGCAATCTGGGGATTAGTTGTAAGGCTCGCTTCAAAATCTCTCCTGTTAATTACTAACATCTCGGCATCCTCCACCGCCCTCACATTTGCCGAGCGTATCTCCTTCTCTAGTATAGCCATCTCCCCTAAAAAATCTCCCTTTTGTAAAAGTGCCAGGGTTTTTATTCTGCCATCGGAAGACGTCCGGAAAACCTTTACCACCCCTGAGACCAGGATATATAGAGCATCTCCAACTTCGCCTTCAGAAAATATGTCTTCGTCCTTCCTGTACTTTTTCAAATGGGAAATCTCAGTAATTTTCTCCAGTTCCTTGTCCTCAATCTTACTGAAAAGCGGTACTCTCTTCAAAACTGATTTCTTCTCCATTTCCCCTCCAAGCATTGAAGCAGAGCTTCGCTCTGCAGCTACATTTTAATGCTACTTATTGTAGTTTATGATTTTTTAGAAAAGACGTTAATTGCCGTTCCTATTGTGTTACAGTGAATATTAACGGTATCGCTAACTTCAAATGCATAACCGCCAGCCAGAACTATACAGAGCGGGACATTCGCATCCTTTGCCCAGCCGATTACAAGTTCATCTCTCTTTTTCAATCCCTCCATAGTCAAGGAAAGCCCTCCAATCTGGTCTCTCTCATACGGGTCGGCGCCAGCTACAAACAGAATCAGTTCTGGCTGGAAAGAACTTATTATCTCAGGAATATCCTCTTTTAGTTTTCCTAAATACTCTTCGTCACTCGTTCCATCAGCCAGACCTATGTCCAGGTCGCTGGTAGGTTTAATAGCAGGATAATTATTCTCCTGATGGATAGAAAAAGTGAACACGTTTCTATCTTTTCTAAAAGTATACGCTGTCCCATTTCCATGATGGAGGTCACAATCAACAACCAGGGCTTTCACTATCTTCTTATCTCCCTGAAGATGCCTTATCCCACAGGCTATATCATTCAACACGCAGAATCCTTCTCCGTGGTCGGGAAAAGCGTGGTGGAATCCGCCGCCGATATGTATCCCCAAGCCACTTTCAATTGCATTCCTGCAAGCCTGGATGGTTCCACCCACGCAGAGAAGAGAAGCCTCAAGGAGTTCCGGTGAGTAGGGAAGCTCCATCGTGAGTATCTCCATCGTTGATAACTTTCCCTCTTTGAGTTTATTGAGATATTCCTCAGTATGGACTGATAAGACGTCCTTTTCATCAGGCATAGGTGGGGAAAGGAAATCATCTTCTTTAAACAGTCCCTGTTTAATCAATTTCTTTTTAATCAATCCATACTTTTCGGTAGGGAATACGTGCGCACCAATGTCTACCCTATATTTCTCTGAATATATAAGTTTAGTCTCTGCCATTTTGTACCTTATCCCATGAGGAATTCCAATATTGCCTTTTGTACGTGGAGTCTATTTTCTGCCTGGTCAAAAACAATAGAATTTGGTCCGTCGAGCACTTCATCGGTTATTTCTTCTCCCCTGTGGGCAGGAAGACAGTGCATAACCAGGACATCCTTCTTTGCTTTACCGATGAGTCGTCCATTAACCTGGTAGGGCTTAAATACCTTCAGTCTCTCTTCTCTCTCCTTTTCCATTCCCATACTTACCCAGACATCAGTATAAATCACGTCAGCTTTCTCGACTGCCTCTTCCGGCTTGTGCGAGACCTTAATATCTGCCCCGGTAGCTTTTGCCAATTTCACGCCTTCTCCGAGAACCTTCTTATCCGGCTCATATCCAGGCGGAGTAGAGATAACCAATTTCATTCCCAATCTCGCTGTCCCATTAATCCAGGAATTGGCTACATTATTACCATCACCAACAAAAGCAACTTCTATCCCGGATAACTCTTTAGATGAGAGACGAGAAAGTATTCCCTTCTTCTCGGCTATGGTGAATATGTCTGCCAATACCTGACAGGGATGCAACAGGTCACTCAATCCATTTATTACAGGAATAGTAGACTCCTTTGCCAATTCCACGACATCCTGATGCTGATATGCTCTTACCACTATCCCATCAACGTATCGGGATAGATTCTTTGCCGTATCTCCTATGGCTTCTCCACGACTCAACTGGAGGTCCTGGGCATTCAAAAACAGTGCGTATCCCCCCAATTGGTACATTGCTACTTCAAAGGAGACCCTGGTTCTCGTAGAAGGTTTCTGGAAAACCATTCCCAGAACCTTCCCTTTTAAGGTGCTTTTAGGTTCCTTTCTCTTCTTCAGTTCTCTTGCAGAAAGAAAAATCTCTACTATCTCATCTGAAGTCAAATCCAGGATTGAAATTAGGTTTCTTTTCCCGCTATGGCTTGTCAATTTCATCCTCCTAAAAAGTGAATTAACAAAAAAGCTCCCCTTTATTGAAAGGAGAGCACAAATAAAAAAGAATTAACTCCCTTTAATTGGATAAGTCCCAAACTCCTTAGCTGCCTCATACATTGCCACAATGTTCTGGGGAGGTGTCTCTGGTTCTATATTGTGGGAAGGGGCAAGAATGTAACCACCACCAGGAGCAAGTATGTCAATCACTCTCCTCACTCCTTGTTTAACCTCATCAGGTGTCCCGAAAGGCAAAAGCCTTTGAATATCTATTCCTCCCAGAAAGCTTATCCTGTCCCCAAAATCTTTCTTCAGCCTTTCTGGTTCCATTTGATAAGCTAAAGGCTGAATAGGATTCAGAACATCGAAGCCTACTTCGATAATATCATTTATCAACGGATAAATCGAGCCACAACAGTGAAGGAGAATCTTCGCTTCTGTATATTTTTTTATCTCTCTAATGAGTTCTGTCCAGTATGGTTTAATATATTTTCGGAAATCCTCAACAGACATAAAAGACTGGCTCTGTGTGCCCATATCATCGCCAATACAGACTATGTCTACATACTTTCCCACCCTGCCCAGAAACTCCCGCACAAAAGTCTTTGAAGCTTCCAGGATCCTGTTTGCTAGTGCTGTAAAAAATTCGACATTTATTCTCATATCCAGCATAAAATTATTAAATCCACGAACGAAAGCATACCGATGAAAAACATTGGGAACCCAGGTAGATATGGCATAATCTGTATGCTGGTGAAGATGTCTTGCTTCTTCTTCTTTCCCCTTTACATACACAGGATTTCGATAGTCTGACCAGAATGGATACTTCTCAATATCCTTCTCTGAGATTGCATTCTTTAGAGGAGCAAGCGTATCGGGAACAGAAAAATATGGACCAGCAGGTTTATATATAACCCCATGATTGTCTAAGTCTCGCAGAGTCCCGTCCGGGAGCTTCTCCACTCCCAGTCCCCCACTACCTAAATTTCTTATATCGGTATTAAATTTCTTTAGTATCCTCTCATCAACATTAGCCACAATGTTCATAAGATAGACAATTTTTGGTTGGGGATAATCGGAAATATTTAAATATTCACAGAGCGCCTTATATCCATAGGGAGGAGCATTAACTATAGTCCAGCAACGATTACCGAAATCTACGGGAACTCTATCCGGTTCTCTATGTTTGATAACTTGTAAAACTCTCTCCCTGGAAGTCATCTCAGCCATTTACCAATTCCAGAGCTTTCCTTGATGCATCTCTGGAACTCCTCGCATATCTATCTGCACCAATTTTTCTGGCAAACTCCTCATCAAGAGGAGCACCACCCACAATTACCTTAACTTCTTTTCTGACGCCACTTTTTACCAACATTTCTATAACATCTTTCATACCCACCATAGTGGTTGTGATTAGGGCAGATATTGCTAATATGTTTGCCTTTTTTTCTTTTACAGCGTTTACGAACTTTTCGGAAGGAACATCCACTCCCAGGTCGACAACTCTAAAGCCAGAAGCCTCGAGAGTAGATGCAACTAAATTCTTCCCCAGGTCATGTATATCACCACTCACAGTCCCGATAACCACAGTGCCTTTTCCTTTTTCCCCTTTGAGATGAGGTTTTATAATCTCTGTGGCCCGCTTTACTGCCTCTGCTGCCACTAACAGGTCGGGAAGAAAATACTCCCTGTTCTCGAACTTATCTCCCACTAAATTCATCCCTTCCATCAAACCATTTTCAATCACATCGTGCGGAGAAACACCCTTGTTGAGGATTTCCTGGGTTAAAGCTTTCGTTTTTTCAACGTCTCCCGCGAGAATAGCTTCTACAATTCCCTTGAATTCCGATTCTCCCATTTTCAAG
>DAOVHK010000042.1 GCA_030671905.1 Clostridia bacterium
TCCCAAGAAGTATCCGCCAATAATTCATCAGGCTATGCGCTATGCTGTTTTTGGAAAGGGAAAGCGCCTGAGACCAATTCTCCTTATCGCTGCAGCAGAAGCATGTGGAGGGAAAGCCTCTGATGTCCTGCCTGCTGCCTGTGCCATAGAAATGATCCATACCTACTCTCTTATTCATGATGACCTCCCGGCAATAGATGACGATGACTATCGCCGAGGTAAATTATCCTGCCATAAGAAATTCGGAGAAGCTATGGCTATTTTGGCTGGTGATGCATTATTGACCAGAGCCTTTGAAGTTTTATCCCAGATGAGATTCCCCAAAAATAAAGTTCTTCAAGCAAAAGTAATTGCCCAGGTCGCTCAGGCTATAGGAACGGAGGGGATGCTGGGAGGACAGGTGGAGGATATTCAATCTTTAAGTTCACCGACACAAGTCCAAAGGAAGAAGAGATTATCTTATATCCATTCCCACAAGACCGCTGCTCTAATTAACGTGACATTAAGGGTGGGAGCAATATTGGCAGGTGCTTCTCGTGGAGAGTTGAAAGCGCTCGATAAATATGGGAGTAATTTCGGATTAGCCTTTCAAATTACCGATGACATCTTGGACAAGAAAGAGAAAAAAGAGTTAACTTATCCTCGAATTTACGGTTTAAAAACTTCCAGAGAGAAGGTAAGAAGGCTGATTAAAAGTGCTAAAGTTCCACTGAGGATATTTAAAAAAAGAGGAGAGTTCCTCAAAAAATTAATAGACTGCTTTGTCGAATCCAGAATATAATATAGATACGGCCTGCACGGTTGAAACCGTGCCTACAAAAACCATTGTAGGCACAGATTCAATCTGTGCAAAGCTTTCGTTTTGCTGCTACACAAAATAGGTGAGAGAAGTGGATATAAGGTTAGCTTATGGAAAGGAAGGTTTAGATATTACTCTTCCGGAAGAAGGTCTTACGATTATTGAACCGAAATTCGTGCCCGGGCTTTCTGATGAAAGGAAAGCTTTTATCGATTCTTTGAACCATCCCTTAGGAAGTCCGCCGCTTAAGGAGCTGATTAAATCCAAAGATTCTATCGCTATTGTCTTCTCGGATATAACCAGACCTGTGCCCAATAGAAAGATTATTCCCTGGCTTTTGCAGGAGTTGAGTGGTGTTAGTAAAGATAGAATAATTTTGATCAATGCTACGGGAATGCATCGAGCCAATACAACGGAAGAACTTACGGAGATGTTAGGTGAAGGAGTTGTTAGAAATTATAGAATTATTAACCATAATGCCCAGAAGAAGGAGGAAATGGTCTATCTGGGAAAGACGAAAGCCGGAGGGGAGATATGGATAAATGGTGATTACATTCGAGCCGATGTTAAGATACTGACTGGATTTATCGAACCCCACTTCTTTGCTGGATTTTCCGGAGGTCCGAAATCAGTACTTCCTGGTATTTCTGGCGAAGAGACAGTAATGCATAACCATAGTGCTAATATGTTGGACAACCCAAAGGCAAACTGGTCCATTACTTACGGAAATCCTGTCTGGGAAGAGATTCGTGAAGTAGCCCTTATGACCCAACCTACTTTCATCATAAATGTTACGTTGAATAAGGAAAAAAAGATAAGTGGTGTCTTTTCGGGAGAGATGAATTTGGCACACCAGAAGGGTGTGGAATTCGCCCGGAAGAGTGCAATGCGGTCTGTTCCTCATCTATTCGATTTAGTCATTACCACCAATAGTGGTTATCCTCTCGACCTGAATCTATACCAGACGGTAAAAGGGATGTCGGCGGCAAGCCAGATCGTCAAGAAAGGCGGAGCCATTATCTGCGTATCCCAGTGCTCAGATGGCATTCCCGAACACGGCAATTATCGCCGTATTCTCCAGATGGGGAAAAATCCAGAGGAGATTCTGAAAATAGTCGCCTCTTCCGAGTTTTCCATGTTTGACCAGTGGGAAGCCCAAATACAGGCTGAGATTCAGACTAAGGCAAGAGTCTATCTATATTCAGAGCTTCCAGAAAAAGAAGTGGTAGCTTGTCACCTCGAGCCTATTAAGAATATAGAAAGCACAGTGGCGAGAATAAAAAAAGAGTTGGGGAATAATGCCAAAATAGCAGTTCTCCCGGAAGGACCAATGACTATTCCTTACCTTAGTCGGACTTCTTAAAATTATGGAGGAAGCAAAAGCTATGGCAGTCCTGGAATTGATTGACCGACCAAGCGACCTCAGGTTGATCAAGAAAGAATTACTTCCGCAACTTGCAGAAGAGATCAGAGAAAAAATAATTACGGTGACATCCCAGAAGGGAGGACATCTTGCCAGTAGTCTAGGGACAGTTGAATTGACCATAGCCTTACACTATGTTTTTGATTCTCCTCAGGATAAGATTATCTGGGATGTGGGCCATCAAGCCTACACCCATAAGATTCTAACAGGCAGGAGGGACAGTTTTTCTACTCTTCGCCAGCACGGAGGAATAAGTGGTTTTCCTACTCCCAAAGAGAGTGAATATGATGCCTTTGGCGTGGGACACAGTTCTACTGCAATCTCAGCTGCTCTGGGAATTGCCTGCGCCCGCGATTTATCTGGCAACAACAACCATAAGGTGGTGGCAGTGATAGGTGATGGTTCGATGACCGGAGGAATGGCTTTTGAAGCTCTTAATAATGCCGGACACCTGGGTAAGGACCTTCTGGTAGTTCTAAATGATAATGAGATGTTCATTTCCCATAGGGTGGGAGCTCTGGCAGGATATCTGACAAAATTGATGACTTTAGGCCTGGTTAATAAACTGGAAAGGAGAGTAAAAAAGTTTTTGACCAGAGTTTCCTTCTGGGGCATTGCAATTCTCAGAGTAGTTCGGCGATTTAAAGTGCTTCTCTTTCCAGGGATGCTTTTTGAGGAAATGGGCTTCTCTTATCTGGGACCTATTAATGGACATAATGTTCACTATTTAATCGAAATCTTTCAAAAAGTAAAAGATATGAAAGGTCCGGTCCTGATTCACGTAGTTACCAAAAAGGGTAAAGGATATCAGCCGGCGGAGCGAGAACCTATAAAGTTTCACGGAACATCGCCTTTTAATATTTTGACTGGAGAGACAGAAAAAAGTAAAATTCTTTCATATACGGAAGTCTTTGGTCGGGTTCTTATAGATTTGGCTAAATCTAATGAAAAGATTATTGCCATTACTGCGGCAATGCCTCAAGGCACAGGGCTGGACGCATTTCAGAAGGAGTTTCCCAAGAGATATTTCGATGTGGGAATTGCTGAACAACATGCAGTTACCTTTGCCGCAGGGTTGGCCAGAGCCGGGTACAGACCAGTTTGTGCCATCTATTCCACATTTCTTCAGAGGGCATTTGACCAGATAATCGATGATGTTTGTCTCCAGAACCTTCCCGTAGTCTTTGCCATAGATAGAGCCGGTATAGTAGGGGAAGATGGACCAACTCATCAGGGAGCGTTCGACCTTTCGTATCTTAGATTAATTCCCAATATGGTGGTAATGGCTCCCAAGGACGAGAATGAATTAGTGCACATGCTCAATACTGCCCTATCCTGGGATTTCCCCTGTGCTATTCGCTTTCCTCGAGGCCAGGGCATTGGAGTTAAATTGGACAGGCAATATAAAGTCCTTCCCCTGGGAAAGGCAGAAGTGCTTGCAGAAGGGAATGATGTAGCTATCCTGGCGATAGGGAATACTGTGCATCCTTGTCTCTTGGTCCAGCAGAGACTGGAAGCAGAAGGCATAAAGGCAAATCTGGTTAATATAAGGTTCGTTAAACCTTTAGATGAGGGTTTAATAAAGAAAATAATCAAGAAAGTTCACAAAATTGTTACTGTGGAAGAGAATACCCTTTCCGGAGGTTTCGGCTCCAGTATCAAGGAGTTACTGGCGACTGATAATGTGCGTATTTTAAGTATTGGACTTCCTGATCAATTTATCGAACATGGTAGTAGAGAAAAGTTGAGAGAGAAGTATGGACTGACTGCTGACAAGATAGCCCAGAGAGTTGGTGAATTCATAAAGGGATGAATGGTGTGAAAATAAAAAAGAGAAAAGAGAGATTAGATAAGCTTTTGATGGAAAAGCGACTGGCGTCAAGTCACCATAGAGCAAAGGGATTGATAATGGCTGGCTCTGTATGGGTGAGTGGTCGGAAAGTTATTAAAGTAGGTGCTGAGTTCCCTATTGATATAGAGATAGAAGTAAAGGAATCTCCTTTACGAAAATATGTTTCCCGGGGAGGATTGAAGCTGGAAGCAGCAATAAAGGAGTTCGGGTTGAGCGTTGAAGGAAAGGTCTGTCTTGATGTTGGCGCATCAACGGGAGGGTTTACGGATTGTCTTCTCCAGAATGGGGCGGAGAAAGTTTATGCCCTGGATGTGGGTTACGGTCAGATTGATTGGAAATTACGGAACAATCCCAGGGTGGTCACCATCGAAAAAATGAACATAAGATACTTTGACGGAAAAGAGATTAAAAACCCCGTAGATTTGGCTACTATCGATGTCTCTTTTATTTCTCTGGATAAAGTTTTGCCGAAAGTTAAAGAGTTAATTAGAAAAAGGGGCGAGATAGTTTCCCTGATTAAGCCCCAATTTGAGGCAGTGAGAGAAAAAGTGCCCAGAGGCGGTGTGGTTAAAGACAGGAAAGTTCACCAGGAAGTTATCGATAAAATAAAGCTTTTAGCTCGAGATTTGGGATTAGAAGTAAAAGGATTGACTACTTCGCCGATTAAAGGTCCTGCTGGAAATATCGAGTATTTTATCTACTTGAAGAAAAAAGAATAGATAAGACAGAGGCGAGAAGTAAGTTTATTGAGGGTGCAAGTTAAACATGGAGAAAATTTACAATTTCAAGAAGATTGAAAAGAAATGGCAGAAGAAGTGGAAAGAGGAAGGAACTTTCAAAATCTCTAAAGATTCGGGAAAGAAGAAATTCTATCTTCTGGAGATGTTCCCTTATCCTTCTGGAGAACTCCATATGGGACACATGCGTAATTATGCTATTGGTGATGTTGTAGCTCGCTTCCTGAGGATGAGGGGGTTTAACGTGCTTTACACTATGGGTTACGATGCTTTGGGATTGCCAGCAGAGAACGCAGCAATAAAGGAAGAGATTCACCCTTCTTCTTGGACGAATAGATGTATTGAGAAAATGAAAAAGCAGCAGAAGAAAATGGGATTGAGTTACGACTGGGGAAGGTTGGTAATTACCGCTGATCCAGAATATTATCGCTGGAACCAGTGGATTTTCCTTAAATTTTATGAGAAGGGTCTCGCCTACAGGAAGAAGGCACCCATCAACTGGTGTCCCCAGTGCGAGACAGTCCTGGCCAATGAGCAGGTGGTAAATGGAAAATGCTGGAGATGTGAGGCCTTTGTGGAGATTAGAAGTCTGGAGCAGTGGTTCTTTAAGATCACCGAGTATGTTGAGGAACTTCTGGAAGATTTGAAAAAGCTAACAGACTGGCCAGAGAGAGTTAGACTTATGCAGGAGAACTGGATTGGCAAAAGTTATGGGACACTGGTCAATTTCAGATTGAAGGGTTCCGATAGTTTGATTCCAGTATTTACCACGCGACCGGATACCCTCTATGGTGCCACTTTTATGACTTTTGCTCCCGAACATCCCAGAGTTCTAGAATTTATCACTGGGACAGGATATGAGAAGAGAGTAAGAGAATTTATTAACAAGGCAGTAATTGAAGATAGATTCACTCGTACAGAAGAGGACAGAGAAAAAGAGGGGATGTTTATCGGCAGGTATGCGATAAATCCTTTGAATGGAAATGAAATTCCAATCTATGTAGCTAATTTCGTGTTGATGGAGTACGGGACAGGAGCAATAATGGCCGTGCCAGCTCATGACCAGAGAGATTTCGAGTTCGCTAAAAAGTATCATATTCCGATAAAACAGGTAATTGTCCCTTCTCCAGAGGAATCTTCTACAGGGGAAGATCTTAAAGAGGCTTACGAAGGCGAAGGAATTATGGCCAATTCAGCCCAGTTTGACGGTCTTTCTTCCCCAGATGGAAGGGAAAAGATTACGCAATATCTGACCCAGAAAGGCTGGGGAAGAAAGACGCTTCAGTACAGATTGCGCGACTGGTTGATTTCCCGACAGAGGTATTGGGGCACACCTATTCCCATAATTTACTGTGATAAGTGCAAAATTGTGCCTGTGCCGGAAAAAGATTTACCAGTAAAGTTACCAGTGAAAGTTGAGTTTACGGGAAGGGGAAATCCCTTAGCTAAATGTAGCGAGTTCGTAAATTGTAAATGTCCAAAATGTGGTAGTCCGGCGAGAAGAGAGACCGATACTATGGATACATTTGTTGATTCCTCTTGGTATTTTGCCCGTTATTGTAGCCCGCATTTCAAAAAGTTACCTTTTGATAAGAAAAAAGTTAAGTACTGGATGCCGGTCGACCAATATATAGGAGGGATTGAACATGCGATTATGCATCTTTTGTATGCCAGGTTCTTTACCAAGGCCTTGAGGGATATAGGCTTGTACAAGATCGACGAGCCTTTTACAAGACTCTTATGTCAAGGAATGGTAATTAAAGATGGTGCGAAGATGTCAAAGTCGAAAGGGAATGTAGTTAGTGTAGATGAAATAACTCAGAAATATGGCGCCGATACAGCGAGGTTATTCATTCTCTTTGCCTCACCTCCGGAAAAAGATTTAGAATGGAGTGATAGAGGAGTTCAGGGTTGCTATAGGTTCTTGAACAGAGTTCGGAATCTGGTAGAAGAAATAAAAAGTAAACACAAGAAAACTGTTCTTAAAACTTACGACCAAGAAGAAAAAAAGCTAAACAGAATTACCCACTCAGCTATTAAGAAAGTTACTGAAGACATAGAAAGTTTTCATTTTAATACTGCTATTGCCGCCATTATGGAACTCTCCAATGGAATATATGATTACTTAAGGAAGAAAGGCACGAGTTCCCATTTACGGGAAAGCGTAGAAAAATTAATACTTTTGCTAGCTCCTTTTGCGCCACATATTTGTGGAGAATTATGGGAAGTGCTGGGACATCGGGGAAGTGTGATTAAAAAATCTTGGCCAAGATATGACCAGGAAGTAATCAAAAAAGAGGAGATGCTTATTGTCATTGAAGTGAATGGTAAAGTGAGAAGCAAAGTAGAAGTTCCGGTAAATTTAGAAGAGGAAGAGATAAAGAAAAGAGCCCAGGTAGATGAGAAAGTTAGAAAGTATATCGAGAATAAAAAGATTAAACGGATAATTTATGTGCCCAAGCGACTAGTGAATATTGTAGTGGAAAAATAGAAAAAAAGGAGGAGCTTATGAGAAAGTCTATTTTCATTATTATTGGGTTGGGAGTGTTTCTATTATTTGGTTGTGCTTATACACCTGTGGAAATTCTGCCCAAGCATATTAAGACAATAGCTGTGCCTACATTTATCAACAGAACCGCTCACTACGGCATTGAGTCTAAACTTACCGACGCTGTAATAGAAGAATTCATTAGAGATGGCCATCTATCCATTGCCAAGAAAGGGGAGGCCGGTGCTCTGTTGACCGGAGAGATTGTTACTTACATTTTACAACCCCTCTCTTACGATGCTACCGAGGTGGTTGAACAGTATAAGCTCTGGGTCATAGTCAATCTCTCTTTTCGAGATTTAGCTACAGGAGAGGTTCTCTGGGAAGAAAAGAGAGAGAGCGTAGGTGGAAACCTTATTGGAGGGATTGAAGGAGATGTAAGGTATTATGTAACTCCCAGGGCAGGTGGAACTGTGGAAACAGAAGAGGAAGCACAGGAGCGACTGGTTATTGAGCTCGCCGACCATATTGTGCGACGCACAGTCTATGGATGGGGAAGCCAGATTGAAATCCAGAGTCAATGAGTGGGGTGTTAAGAGCTCGGGACGGGTCGCCGGGAGGCTTTCAGCGTGAAAAAGATGATAAAATATAAAGAATTAATTACAAAATTAAACAGGAAAAAAATTGCCGATTGCTACTTTTTTTGTGGGGAGGAGGATTATCTAAAACAGGAAGCCATCCTTTTATTGAAGAAGATGCTAATCGAGCCCGGGGCACAGGATTTTGACTTCGGGCTTTTCTATGCTGAAGATACTTCTGCTAGAGAGGCCATTTCCCTTGCCGAGACCTATCCTTTTATGTCAAAAAAGAGATTAATAGTGGTTAAAGATATAGATAAATTCACAGAGAGTGAGTTGAAAGAAATTATTAAATACTTGAAAAAACCTATTTCCTCTACGTGTCTTGTTCTGGTGAGTGCAAAGGTTAAAAGAGAGGCGTTAGGCAGAGGAGTATATAAAACCATTTCTTCTCTTTGTGAGACAGTGATTTTCTGGAGGCTTTTTGATTCAGAGATTTCGGGTTGGATTAAGAATAAGATATCCAGAGAGGAAAAAAGTATCTCCCCAGAAGCGGCACATTATCTGTTTGTAGAAGTGGGAAATAATCTATTAGACTTATCTGGAGAGATTGAAAAATTGTTAATCTATACTAAAGACAGAAAAGAGGTTACCCTGGATGATGTTGAGCAATTGATAGGTCGTTCTATGTCCGATTCTGTTTTTGACCTTTTGAGGGCGATTACCCAGAAGAACTTAACTCACTCTCTAGAAATCCTGGCAAAGTTGACCGAAACTGGAGAAAAGCCAGTAGGGATTTTAGTAAGAATAGCAAAGAGGATTCGACAAATAATTTACGCTAAAGAGCTTCTAGACCAGAAAGTGGGACGAGCGAGGATAATTGAGGAAGTGGGCCTACATCCTTTTTTCGACAAGGATTTTCCATCACGGATTCAAAATTTCAATCGCAAAGAACTGTTGAATAATTTTCATCACTTACTTCGGGCAGACTGGGAAATTAAGGTAGGCAAGAAACCAGCTCAGCTTGTGCTGGAACTTCTAATTTTGAATTTATGCGGTAAGAAAAGAGCATCAACTTATTCAGGTTAATTTACTTTTTTGCTTTTGAGGAATTGATCCTTTTTGCCAATCTTGACTTTTTTCTGGAGGCTCTTCTTTTAGGTATGATCTTCTTACTGGCAGCCTTATCTAACTCTTTCATGGCTTGTAAAAAGATTTTTTTTGCTTCTTCGGGTTTACCCTGAACGACTGCCGTCTCTACTTTTTTAGCTATTGACCTGATTTTTGCCTTGACGGCGACATTCCTTAGACGCCTTTTCTTATCTTGCCTTTGCGATTTGAGTGCTTGAGTGTGTCGTCCAGATTTTAGTTTAACCATTAGCGAGATCTCCTGACTCGTAGCTTGAGAGCAACGAAGAGAATATCTTAGAGTATAAAATACCATATTGAGAAGCGAAAGTCAAGAACAATCTTTATTTAGGAGAAAAGGATTGGAGAGGGAAGGAAAAATTACTAGGTCAGTTGCTGGTGTTAGTGTTTCTACCCTGGCATCTCGGATTCTCGGCTATCTAAGAAACATGCTTATTGCTAATTTTTTTGGTGCTGGTTTGGTAGCCGATGCCTTTTTTGTTGCTTATCGCATTCCCAATCTTCTCCGTCGGCTTCTTGGAGAAGGGGCGCTCTCCGCATCCTTTATCCCTGTGTTTACCGAATATTTAACTAACAAGCCTAAGGAAGAAGCACAGAGACTGGCGAGAATTTCGGGCCTGCTACTTTTGGCCATCTTATCTATTTTGACAATTCTGGGAATTATCTTTTCTCCTATAATTGTCCGCGTGATTGCTCCGGGGTTCATTAAGGATCCGCAAAAACTCGCCTTAACCATTACTCTCACCCGTATCCTTTTTCCTTTTATGATTGCAATAGGTATGGCGGCTTTAGCTTTGGGAATATTGAACTCTCTCCACAGATTTATTATTCCTGCCCTGGCTCCCTGTCTGCTCAGTATTTCTGAAATTTTCTTTATTTTGTTTATATGTCCATTAATGGAACGACCAATAATTGGACTTGTTTTAGGGGTCTTGGTTGGGGGGTTTGCCCAGTTCTTCTTTCAGGTACCTTCTTTAGTAAGAAGAGGTTTTGTTATACCAGCAGGGAAGAGTTCCAATAATCCCCGTCTAAAGCTGATGGACTATCCCCGAAATCTCCTAAAGAACTTGTCTGTGCTGTGGAAAAGATGGACTTCCATTTTAAATCATCCGGGAGTGAAGAGAATAGGGCTTTTGATGCTCCCGGCGACTCTGGGGTTGTCCGTATCCCAGGTAAATACCTTTGTGGACACAATATGCGCTTCACTACTTAGAGAAGGAAGCGTTACCGCTCTATATTATGCAAATCGCCTAATGCAACTTCCTCTGGCTCTATTTGGGACAGCAATAGCAACTGTTGCCTTGCCCATGATGTCTCGCTCGGTGGCAGCTACCAATATGGAAGAACTAAAGAATACTCTATCGTTATCACTCAGAATGATAATGTTTACTATTATTCCTGCTTCACTGGGACTGATTATTTTAGGAAGTCCCATAATTTCTCTTCTATTTGAAAGGGGAAGATTTACAGCTCAAGCTACCCAGGTTACCAGTTGGGCGCTCTTATTCTATTCAACTGGAATAGTGGCCTATGCGGGAGTAAAAGTGGTAGCATCTGCATTCTATTCTATGCAGGACACTCGCACGCCAGTTAGAATAGCCTCCATCGCTATGGTGGTAAACATAGTGCTGAATCTGATCTTAATGCGCATTCTGGATGTAGGTGGACTTGCTTTCGCTACCGCCATTGCTTCCTTTATTAATTTGTTAATCCTTCTATACTATCTAAGAAAGAAGATTGGCAGGTTGGGAGGGAAAAAAGTATTGCTTTCGCTTACTAAGATTCTACTTGCCACTTCAGCTATGGGAATAGCCTGCATATATTTCTCCCGATTATTAGGCCAGATTAACAAGTTGATACAAGTGACAGGCACTATCCTGATTTGTGTAATTATTTACATTTTGGTAGCGCATCTTTTGAAGTGTGATGAGATTAAATATGTATGGAAGATAATCACGCGAAAGGAATCGACAGGTGAAGTTTGAGGAGAAACTCACTTCTCTACCTGATGCACCAGGAGTATATATGATGAAGGACATTACTGGCAGAGTTATTTATGTGGGCAAAGCAAAATCGATTAGAAAGAGAGTCCCTGCATATTTTCAATCCCCAA
>DAOVHK010000110.1 GCA_030671905.1 Clostridia bacterium
CCATGTCAGCAGAAGAAAACAAGATCCTAAAGGTTGAAACCAAGCTACAGAAACTTGGCCTCATCCTCTCAGAACCATTAAAAACCCCACCGGGGATGAAGTTACCCTTCCCGTGGGTGAGGGTGCGCGGCAATCGGGCCTACATCTCGGGACACGGTCCTCAGAACCCTGATGGCTCAATCGCACATCCGCTGGGCAAAGTGGGCGCGGACTTGTCACTAAAGGAAGCCTACCAGGCAGCACGGCTAACCGCACTGTCTATCCTGGGGAGCCTCAAGCGTGAACTGGGCGACCTGGACCAGGTAGTGGCCTGGCTAAGGGTCTTTGGTATGGTCAATTCGGCACCCGGCTTCAACCAGCAACCACTGGTGATAAATGGCTTCTCCGACCTGATCCTTGAACTGTACGGACCCGAAAGGGGACTTCACGCACGCTCGGCCGTGGGTATGGCAGAGTTGCCGTTCAGTATCCCAGTTGAGATTGAGGCCGAGGTCGAGATCATCGGTTAGCATCCGAATTGGCCCATCCATCGAGCAGGTCTTTGACTGTGTGAGGTCGCCCCGCTTTTTGTTTGGAAAATCTCTATCCAGTTGGATAGAGCAGCGGTTTCGTAAACCGTAGGTTGACAGTTCGACTCTGTCCGTCGGCTTATAAATAAAGGGTTTTTCTGAAAGTGAATTTTCGGGAGAGGGCAAGGAGCTGTTTAAGGGGCGGTTATTGGGCTGGGAAAGAAAAGACTTGAAAGTTTTTGATTTTATTATATAATAATTAGGTAAAAACAAGAGGTGAATAAGAGGGGAAGAGAAATGGGCTCGGGGTTGTTGATACTTATCATTTTGGGACTTGAGGGTAAATAATGGAACTGGCTATTCAATTATATGGATATCTCATCCTTACCTTTTTGGCTATTGTAACTCCTATTTTTGGAATTCTCCTATCTATATTTCGAGAAGGACTCTCAAAATTGAGCACCCAATACGAGAATGAAATCGCTTTAACCAAGGGAAATATAAAGAAACAAGCAGAGCAAATTGCTAAGACAGAAGAGGCAAATACAGCCAAGGTGGGCGAACTGATAAAGCAATTAGAGAAAGGTCGAAAGACCTTGGAGAAAAAGGAAAAGGTTGCAAAAGCCAAATTATCCTATCTAAATCCAAGAACACAAATATTATTGTTATTTTCACTTCTTTCTGTTTCTTTTGTTGGAGTAATACTAGCAATTTTGTGCAAAGACTGCACCTTCTATAGGGGACTATCAATTGTAATTAGTTTAGGATTTTTCGGAACTGTGCTGGTTCGCTTGGATAAATTATTGGGGGTTATAATTGAAGTAAGAAAAACCATCGATGAGGATAGAAAAGAAAGAGAGGCGGATAGAGGCGAAAGAGAGATGAGAACAATAGAATTATTGTCGACACTAGCAAAAAAAGAATTAGATTATTTTGTAAAGGATATCTGTATAACTGTAAATGGCAAAGACATTAAAGATGATAGAGTTGAAATCGAAGTGTCCAACAATGTTAAGAGTTCTCTAGAAATTGCAGTGAACAGCAGCGATGATATGATGGCAAAAAATATAGAAATCGCTTTTGCTTTCGACCCTAGCTTTGTTATTGAGAAGAAAAAATATTATGAAATTTATACTGAAAAGACCCATCAAATTGTTCGTTATATACTAAAGTTTATTCACGCAAAGACATATATGTTATTTGAGCCTTTAATTGTTACACCAATGAAGGAAGGTGAATTCGAAGTAAAGACAGTTATTAAGGGAGAAAATATTAAACCTACCTTTCGAAAGTTCAAGTTAAAAGTTCGAAAGATTACTCTTGAAGATATAGAGAAAAAATTGCTCGGTGATAAGTAATGATGAGTTCGGAAAAGAAAAGGAGAGTGATTGAAATGGCAGGAGAAGTTCAGTGTCCAAAAGGTTGGGGACGTATAATATTTAAAGACAATCATTGTTGCCCAATAAGTAATGCAGTGTATTGCGGCGATTGTAAAGTAGGAGCAGTAAACCCGGCTTTTGAGTCTAAATGGAAAAGACTTAAACAGGGAAAAACTGAATAAGTTAGAGGTAAAGTAAGAAAAATTTCTAACAATTGAATATTGAGAAAAAAGAAAGGAGATTAACCCAAACAAGGGGAGGTCTCCTTTTTTATTAGGTAAAAGGACGATGCAGGAGAGATTCTTTATCCAGGTAGATAAACACACTTATCTTTTCAGACAGTATTTGAATTCATCAACAGAAAGGAGCGTTTTGCCCATCCTGTTGCTTAAACGTATAATTTCCGGTAATCTTAAGAAACTATTAGCCAGCTTCTCTTCTTGAGAAAAGACTTTTCGAGTCTGGTCATCCAGTATAATTTTTCCCTTATGGAGGACTAAGACTCTCTTTGCATATTCAGCAACCACCCAGAGTGAGTGGGTAATGATGATTATGGTATGTCCTTTGTGATTAAGACTCTGTAAAAGTTCCATTATCGCTTTCTGTTCTCTATAGTCTAAACCTGTGGTTGGCTCATCTAGGATAAGGACGTGTGGTCTTGCGGCAAGGATTGAGGCAATGGCCACTCTCTGTCTTTCTCCCTTAGTTAAGGAGAAAGGGTCGCATTTTTCATATCCTTCTAATCCCACCTCTTTTAGTGCCTCTTCTACGAAGAGGGAGATTTTCTCTCGGGGAATTCCTAAATTCCTGGGGCCAAAGGCGACTTCCTCTTCTACTGTATCAGCAAATATCTGATGGTCAGGATTCTGAAACACATAGCCTACTATTTTCCCCAGTTCGGAGACATGTTTTCCTTTAGTGTCTTCACCAGCTACTTTGACTTTTCCTTTTGAGGGTTTAAGAAGCCCGTTGAACTGCTTTACCAATGTCGTCTTTCCCGAACCATTCTGTCCAATAATGGCTAGGAATGCTCCCTGGCGAATTTCCATACTTATATTATCCAGAGCCTTAATATTTTCGGGATAGATATATTCCAAATCATTTACTTCGATAATCTTCTTTCCATAACCTATCTGCTCTTGTTCTTCTTTTTTCAGGAGAGACGTGTATTTCTCATCGGAGATTTTCCACTCTCTTTTTTGGAAAACTTTAAGGGTCTCTTCCACAGTGAGAGGAAACGATGGCTCATCTGTTTCCTGGAAGAGTTTGGCTATCTGGGGAGGACGAATCCCATGATTCTCCAGGAGTTCTACGTCTCTCAGAATCTCGTGAGGTTTCCCTTCTGTAACTACTCTACCTCCATCCATAATTACAATCTTATCTGCTTCCAGTACTGCTTCAGCGTCGTGTTCGATAAACAGGACAGTGTAGCCCTGTGACTTAAGTAGTCTGGCTACGGAAAAGATTTCCAGTTTACCCTGGGGGTCGAGATCTGTTGTGGGTTCATCCATTACCACTATTTTTGGCTTGATGGCCAGGATGGAAGCAATAGCCAGTCGCTGTTTTTCACCTCCGGAAAGGCTTGCCGGCTCTCTTCTTTCAAAACCTTTAAGCCTTACTAACTGCAGAGCCTCATCAATTCTTTCTCTGATTTCCCCTCGAGGGAGGCAGAGATTTTCCGGGCCAAATGCCACTTCTAACTCTACATTAGTGGAGAAGAGTTGCGATTCAAAGTCTTGAAACACTAAACCTATCTGGCCTACCAGGTCATGAACTCTTTTGTCCTCAATTGAGTTTCCCAAAATTCTGATTTCCCCACTGTAATTACCCTTATGGAAGTGGGGAATTAAACGATTTAGGCAGCGAGAAAAAGTCGACTTGCCTGCTCCGGTATGTCCCATAAGGACAACCATTTCTCCTTGTTCCTGTGCGAATCTTATTACATCTAAAGCCTTGGTGGTTCCGTCTTTATAAGTGAAGTTCAAAGCATTAACTTCAATGGCTTTCATATTACTCCCTATTTCTTATCATTTTCGGTCGAAGAAGATATTCTTTCCACTGGCAGAGAGAGGGATACCCAGGACCATTTTGACTTTTTCTCCCAGTATTTTCCCTTCAACAGAGGCCCAGCCAACTGTATACATAACGCGGTTATCTACTCTGTGATTACTAGCAACAGAAACAGCAGAACCTACGGCAATTCCCAGGTCTCCGCTATTGTGGGCGCAGTAAGCGTCAGCCTGTTTACATTTCTGGCAGTTCTCAAATCCGCAAAAACCGCAATCCAAACCCGCCGGGTCAAATTTTGTGCCGATTAAAACCACGGCTTGTGCATGCCGGACGCAATTTGCATCGCGGACGAACGCAGGAGGTCTTTTGGTCTTTTTTCCAAATTCTTCCATTTTCCGGGCAAAAGAATCCTTTTCCTTATCAGTTAGAACAGTACTGACAATGTTGTCTATTCCTCTGGCTTTGGGTGCTGTCCTGGCTGCCACGCACATCAAATTAGCCACATGTAGGACTCCTTCTGTCTCGGCATCTCTGCTATTTTTAGGCATAGGGTTTTCCTTTCTTAAGTGGGTTGGATAAATGGCGGGCTCGGGGACGAGCCCGACTACCAGTCATTTTTGACTATTTGCTTAGCTTGACGGCTGTGCCGTAGGCCAAAAGTTCAGCGGCACTGCCGATAACGCTAGTGGTCATATAGCGGATGTTGATAATCGCGTCAGCCCCCAGCTTCTCAGCCTGGGCGATCATCCGATCAGTAGCTACCTTGCGGGCCCGTCCCATCATCTCCGTGTACTCAGTCAGCTCACCGCCAAGAACCAGTCGCACCAAGGCAGAGAGCTCCTTTCCTAGCCAGATGGCAAAAATAGTGTGTCCTTCGACTAAACCCAGAATCTCGGTGGTCTTGCGGCCAGGGATATCTGTAGAATTCATTAGCAAAATCCCGGGTTGGGACTCATCAAGAGGGAACTCCTTTCCTGATGTCTTAC
>DAOVHK010000189.1 GCA_030671905.1 Clostridia bacterium
AAAATGCAATTAAATACTACAAGCTGGCCGTAGAGCTGAATCCCGATGATACCGCATATGCTAAAAGAGTTCTAAAAAACTCGAAGGACAAACTGCGTGAATTAGGGGTAGAAAAATAAGATTGTAATTGGAGGCCTGATAATACTCTCTTTGATGTGGAAATGAGAGCCTGACTGTATGCGTAGAAACAGTGCCTAACTAGAACGCTGGAACTCATGGATTATCTGGGGTTCATAGCGAGAAGGACCTCTCACATCCCTGGCGAATAAGCTTATATTTAGTCGTAATATGCCGCTATATTTAAAGTTCTGCGTCCTTCTCTGTAATTTTACTCCAAAGCCCTTCAATTTACCCCATAAGGCCAACACTGACCACAAACACAATGGGGAGGAGACAGAGCCACACGAACGGCCAACAATCAGCACTATTACCCCGTTCCCCCTCACCGACAAGCATACTGCCCCATGAAAGCCAACAATGCCCAATGCTGGGTGTTTGAAATCCGCTGAACAGAAAACAGGCTGAAGGCTGGATGAGACTTCTATTTTCGCTTTGTATTAGCTGAGGATAGAATCTCCCATTGCTGAGAAAGAGAGGAAACCACTCTGATTGTAGTAATAGGGAGGAAACGAAAATCATTCTTATTAAAAAGAATTTTATTATTATTATTATTATCTCCTTTAATCCCTTTATCTCCTTATCTTCTTTATCTCCTTTAGCGCCTTTGAATTTGAAATGCTGTGTAAGTTATTGATTCTAAAAAAGGGGCTAAAGGCGCTAAGGCGCTAAGGTATTAGGGGGTGGGGTGTTTTAGCTCCTTTGAACCGTGTGATAGGCCAAAACCATACTAAAGGTAGTAAGGTTTTATTTGGAATGACCAACACTCAAGTTGACATGTATTGTCAAGTATGGTTACTATTATTACACTTTTAATAGATTCTCTCATTGATAAAAAAGGAGGGCAATATGAAAAAACTACTTATGGTCATTCCTTTGGTCATTCTGCTTTGTTTTACTTTTGGCTGCCAGCAGGGTGAAGAGGCAGCTGAGGAAGCGATGGTTGAAGCCTTGACTGATGAAGATGTAGCAGCGATAAAGGCAAGGTTTGACGAATATGCGCAATTCTTACTATCAGGAGATTGGGATGCTTTTGTATCGTTATTTATCGAAAATGCAGTCGTCATGCCTCCGAACGAGCCAATACTTCAGGGAAGAGAAGCTATTAAGACATCCGAGGAGGCATCTCCACCTATACAAGAGTTTATGATACCAGTTGTTGAGGTCGATGGGCGTGGTGACATTGCCTATGTGCGGGGTTCGTATTCATTAAAGATTGAGATGGAAGGAGTACCAGAGCCAATCCAAGATACAGGGAAGTACATCTCAATCCTACGAAAACAGGAGGATGGCTCTTGGCTCTTCGCAGTAGACATCTGGAATTCAGACATGCCGCTTCCCCCATCAGAAAAGGAGTAACTGACAAAGCTTTCTTTTAAATATCAATTCTCATTTTAAGGAGGAGTCTAATGAAAAAACTATGTATGATTCTACCCCTGGCTCTGATTTTATGCCTTATGGTGGGCTGCCAGGACAAGGAAACAATGGCAGAGCTTGAAGCGATGAAAGCCCAGGCAGAGGTTGAGGAACAGAATATAGCTCTAATCATGCGGCAATATGAAGCATGGAACAGTGGAGATGTTGAGGCTATAAAGGAAATCTTTTCTCCCGACTATGTTTTCCACTCAGGGTCCCAAGATTTTTCCAAAGAGCAAATGATAGAATTTCTTAAACCGCAAATGGAAGCGTGGCCTGACAGGACTTTTAGTGTGGAGGATATACTCGCTAAAGGAGACAAAGTAGTATCGAAGTTTATCTTCAAGGGTACTCATGAAGGGGACATTGAAGGTATCCCTGCCACAGGGAAAAAGGTTGAGAATCCTGGCATTGAAATATGGCAAGTTGAAAATGGAAAAATTGTTGAGAGTTGGGAAGTATCAGATACATTAAGCTTCTATAAACAACTTGGCTTTGAGCTGAAACCGAAGGAGGGGGAGAAATAGGTTCTCCATCATTAGGCCGAACTTGTTTTGGTTACCTTAGTCAAAGCTTGTTAATGAGTCCAATTAAGAAGTTTACGATGGCTCGGAATTGCGAACTAAATTTGACATGGCCAAAATCCGGGTTCTTTCGGTAAAAAGTCCTTTAAAAAATATGGTGTGTAACCTGAGCAAGTTCTCATCCCACCTCCTCGGGTGAAAAGGGTCGACCGGGTGTTCGGGTTCTTCTTCCGTATAGGTAAAAGTTTTTCTTATCCCAACCAATCCACCTACTTGGACGGGCTATAAAAGCCTTGCTTAGTAAAGAATTAAAGTGTGTCGGCTAATGAATATTATGTCAACTCATTGATTTCATAACTTCTTCAATTATAATATCTTAGAGAAGTTGAAAGAAAACGGGAAATTATTTTTAATTATTCGTTGCATCCATCCCGCCCTCCCCTACGAAAAAGGGTCTTGTATCCCATTA
>DAOVHK010000101.1 GCA_030671905.1 Clostridia bacterium
CTTTTAAGCTGCGAGGTAAGAGAGTGTTGAAGATGGCACCTTTGCATCACCACTTTGAATTGATTGGTTGGTCCGAGCCGAAAGTGGTAATCAGGTTTTGGATTGTGGGGATTATTTTGGCCTTAATAGCTTTACGTGCGCTAAAACTCAGATGAGAATAAAAGAAAACTATCAAGGAAGGAAAGTGTTAGTTATTGGTCTGGCGCGAAGTGGCTTAGCGCTAGCTAATCTATTGACCATTCAGGGTGCTAGAGTGACAGTGACCGATGAAAAGAGTAAAAGGGAATTAATAAATAACATTAAAAAACTTAAAAAAGGGATAAAGATTCTTCTCGGTCGCCAGGATTCAGTCAGACTAAAGAATTTAGTCTCTGAATACGACTTGTTAGTCATAAGTCCTGGTGTTCCCCAGGAAAATCCCCTGGTGGAGAAAGCAAGGGAGTTGAAAATCCCTGTGGTGAGTGAAATAGAGGCGGCATTCAACATTGCCTCTTCTAATCTCCACTGGGAAACTTTGTCTTCTCCTCCGGTGGTAGCTGTTACAGGAACCAATGGAAAAACCACAACCTGCGAGTTAATTGCAGCAGTATTAAGGAGCAACGGAAGAAGAAAAGTAATAGTTGCCGGTAATATTGGTACTCCTCTATCTGGTGTGGTGGGGCAGATTAGGGAGAGGACTGTTTTGGTCCTGGAAATTAGCAGTTTCCAGTTAGAGAATGTTGAGTCTTTCCATCCCTATGTGGCAGTGATTCTGAACATAACCCCTGACCACATGGACAGACACAGAACAATGGGTAAGTACATCCAGGCCAAAGCCAATATTTTTAAAAAACAAACAGAAGAAGATTTCTGTATTCTAAATGGAGACGATAAGAGATGTAAGATTCTGGAAGGGAAAGCGAAGTCTCAAGTTATCTTCTTCAGTAGTAAGAGAGCCTTGCGTAAAGGAGTTTTTGTTGAGGGGAAAAGAATAGTTTCTAATTTAGACTCGAGGGCAAAAGTTCCTTCTGATAGAGGTGAACTCTTAGTTAAACACGTAAGAGTTCCTGGTCCCCATAATTTAGAGAATGCTCTGGTAGCCATTGCCATAGGAGATATATTCAGTATATCGAGAAGTAAAATCAGAAGGGCAATTGAAGCCTTCTCAGGAATAGAACATCGTTTGGAAATAGTTCGAGAGATCGATGGCAGGAGATTTATTAACGATTCTAAAGCGACAAATGTTGATGCTTGTAAGAGGGCGCTGGAAACATTTCCTGCCCCGATTATACTCATCATGGGAGGTTATGATAAAGGCGTGCCTTATAGGCCACTGGCGAATTTGGTTAGAGAAAAAGTCGCTGCTCTTATTTTGCTGGGTCAAGCTGCTTCCAGAATAGAGAGGGAGTTAATCGGTTCAGTTGCTATTTACAGAGTAGATGGAATGAAGGAAGGAGTAGAGTTGTCTTATAGTTTAAGCCAACCAGGCAGTTCGATTCTTTTTTCGCCAGCCTGTTCCAGTTTCGATATGTATTCCGACTTTGAAGAAAGAGGGAAAGATTTCAAAAGATGGGTAAAAAAGACCTAAGAACTCAGAAAAGAAAATGGGGAGACCCGGGATACAAGTTAAAGAAGGGCCTATATACACCAGAATATCATCGTGGCGATATTTTTCTACTCTCCGTTGTTCTCTTCCTGGTGTTCATAGGTGTGGTGATGGTTTTCAGTGCCAGTGCAATTGTATCCCATGAAAAGTTCGATACCAGTTATCTCTTTTTAATCAAGCAGATTATCTGGACAGTGATGGGTGTATTCTTGATGCTTGTTTTAGCAAGGATTGATTATAACAAGTTGCAGAAGTTTTCCCGACCGCTTATGGTTTTCTCATTTAGTCTTCTGGTTTTAGTTTTGCTGATAGAACCTGGAGAAATCAAGCGTTGGCTTAAGTTCGGAATGGTGAACTTTCAACCCTCGGAGATGGCAAAAATTTGTTTGATTCTCTATATAGCGGATGTTTTAGACCGGAAAGGAAGCAAGCTCCAGGATTTCAAAAAAGGGCTTTTGCCAATTCTAGCAGTAACAGGAGTATTTTTGATACTTATCTATGCTGAGCCTGATCTGGGAACTGCGGTTATCTTGGGACTGGTTGTATTGGCGATGCTGTTTATGGGAGGAGTTAGGCTTTCCCATCTTCTCTCGCTTGTCCTGGCAAGTATACCACTTTTATATTTTGCAGTTTTTCATGTGGGGTATCGCCGGGAACGAATTCTAACCTTCATCAATCCTTGGGCTGATGCCCAGAGAATAGGCTACCAGATTGTTCAGGCTCTCCTTGCTCTTGGCTCAGGAGGTTTTTTTGGAAAAGGACTGGGAGCTTCCAGGGCTAAATTATTCTTTCTACCCGAGCCTTATACTGATTTTATCTTTTCCATAATTGGAGAAGAGCTCGGATTTTTGGGTGCCAGCTTGATAATATTTCTATTCGTTATTATTGCCTGGAGGGGACTACATATAGCTACAAAAGCGCCCAATCAATTCGGAAATTTATTAGCTGCGGGAATCACCTTTTTAATTACTTTCCAGGCTGTTTTAAATATCAGTATAGTTACTGCTTGTCTGCCAACTAAAGGGATCACCTTGCCTTTTCTCTCATATGGTGGGTCTTCTTTGGTCTTCTCGCTGGCGGGAGTGGGAATACTTCTCAATATTTCCCGACAGACATAAGACAACAAAAAAGGGGACAGGCTACTTTTTGACAAAAAAACTGGAGTCCTCCCGAAAGGGAGGGCGTAAATAGAAATCCCCACTTAAATTCTAGGGACAGGGACTTGTTATGCAAATTTTGATTGTTCTGGGAGGTACTGGAGGACACATTTACCCAGGTCTCGCTCTGGGAGAAAAGTTGAGAAGTCGCAATAATGAAGTTATTTTGGTAGGAAAAAAAAGAGGGATTGGCGAGAGGATAGCACGAGAAAGTGGATTTTCATTCTTCCAAATTGTAGGAGAAGGATTAGTAAGAAAATTCTCATTGAAAGTTTTCCGTTTCTTTGCAAAATCTATCCAGGGATTCTTTCAGTCTATACAAATTTTTCGTTCTTTCAAACCGGATACAGTTGTAGGAATGGGGGGATATTTATCCTTCTCAGTAGTTCTGGCAGCGAAAATATCCAGGATAACTTGTGCGATTCATGAGCCAAATGTTCTTCCTGGACTGGCCAATAGAGTTTTAGCCAAGATAGTTGACAGAATAATGGTCAGTTTTAAAGAGACGGAAAAATATTTTCCATCAAAGAAGACGTTTCTTACGGGAAGTCCTGTTCGCCAATCTATCTTAAGTTGCCCGAGAAGCGAGGGCTTGCGAAAATTGGATCTGGTAGAAGGGAAAAAGAATATTATCGTTTTTGGAGGGAGTCAAGGTGCCCGTAGCATAAATTTGGCAATGGTAAAAGCATTAAATTTTTTGAATCCTTTGAGAAAGAAGATTCAAATTATACACATCGTGGGCATTGAACAATTTTCTAAAATAAAAGAAGAATACGAGAAAAGAAATTACTCATCACGTGTTCTCCCTTATCTTCTCCATATGGAATATGCCTATAGCTGTTGTGACCTGGTAATTTCCCGTTCTGGCGCAAGTACTATCGCTGAAATCATAGCAAAAGGCTTACCCAGCATTCTTATTCCCTATCCTTATGCAACTCGTGGACACCAGAAAGCGAATGCTGAGTTTCTATCAAAAAGAGGGGGTTGTCTACTTATTGAGGACAACCAGTTGACAGGTGAGTTACTCGCTGATGTCATCATTCACTTGATTGCCGACGAGGCAGAGTTGAGGGGAATGGCGGAAAATACGAGAAGACTTTCTATTGACGATACAGCTGGCAAGATGGCCGATTTAATTGAAGCAATGTAAAAGCTTGTCGAAAGGATAAACCAGAATGTTAAAGAACATTCAACACATACATTTTGTGGGAATAGGCGGTTCAGGGATGAGCGGAATTGCTGAAGTCCTGATAAATTTGGGCTATAAAGTTAGTGGGTCGGACCTTAAACAGACAGAAGTAACCGAGCGGTTAGCATCTCTGGGCGGTAAAATATTTATTGGGCATAAGCCTGAACAGGTAGGAAATGCCCACGTGGTGGTTACTTCCAGCGCGCTTCTCCCTGATAATCCGGAAGTGGTTCAAGCAAAGAGACTTAAAATCCCCGTTATTCCTCGAGCGGAGATGCTTGCCGAGTTGATGAGGCTGAAGTATGCAGTGACAATTGCCGGCACTCATGGAAAAACAGTGACCACTTCACTTGTATCCATGGTTCTTGCCGAGGGCGGATTGGATCCTACAGTAGTAATCGGTGGGCGTTTAAAAAATATCGGCTCTTCTGCCAAGATGGGTAAGGGAGAGTTTATAGTAGCTGAAGCAGATGAGAGCGATGGCTCGTTCCTCAAACTTACTCCCACCATTGCGCTCGTCACAAATATCGACGATGACCATCTTGATTACTATAAAACCCTGGATAACATCAAAAACACTTTCGTCCAGTTCGTAAACAAGGTTCCTTTTTACGGATCTATTATTCTTTGTGGTGAGGATGAAAATAGCAAGTCGATTATTCCTCGAATAACGAGAAAATATTATACTTATGGAAGAGGGAAAAATTATGATTTTTATGCGGAAAATATAGTATACGAAGAGATGCACACTGAATTTGACCTCTGCTTTTCGGGGAAAAATCTGGGCAGACTCAAACTACACTTTCCTGGAGCTCATAACGTTCTCAACTCTCTGGGCGCAGCTGCAGTAGGTATTGAACTGGGAGTAGGATTTGAAAAGATTCGAAAGGCTTTTCTTGATTTTACTGGCGTTAGTCGAAGACTGGAGGTTAAAGCCAGAAAAAAGGATATAGTATTTATAGATGACTATGGACACCATCCCACAGAAATAAGAGTAACTCTGGAGACAATCAAATCGATCTGGCCAGAAAGGAGACTGTTAGTTATCTTCCAGCCGCATCGGTATACACGCACGAGAGACCTGGCAAAAAAATTTGGACCTTCTTTTAATAGTGTCAGCCGAATTTGGCTCACAGATATATATTCTGCAGGAGAGAAACCCATTCCAGGAATCTCTTCATCATTAATCCTGGAATCCTTCCCTGCTGAAAAGAGAGAGACTGTTACATTGATTTTAGACCGAAAAGCTATAATCAAGGAGGTTGTAAAAAGCCTGCGACCCCAGGATGTGCTCGTCACATTAGGAGCTGGGGATGTCTACAAAATCGGCGAAGAAATTCTAAACAAAATTTAAACTCTAAACTTATAACTGGAATCCTCCCCGAAGGGGAAAGGATAAGAGAAGAGGCAAAAGAGAGAAAGGCACAATGGATATATTA
>DAOVHK010000066.1 GCA_030671905.1 Clostridia bacterium
ATACCAATGGCACCTTTGATGTTACCAATTATATGAGCAGTTTAAATGAAGGAAGTAACTTTCTGGCTATAGGAAACTGGAATAGCGCAACTACCTCCAGCGACCTTGCTGCTGGAATAAAACTGTATCTTACACAAGAAATCACTCCCACAACTGTAAGTGGCTATCACCATGGCACACCTACAGTTCCCCCGAGTTATGTATATACGCAAAGCACAGGAAACTGTCTAGGCACATTTAAATTTGACGGTGCAGGAACTATCTCTCAGATTACCCTTACCGAATACGGAACCGGCGATGCGCCTAATGATTTAGAAAATGTAAAACTATTCCAGGACGACGGAGACGGCAACTGGGAACCATTAGAAGATACTACTCAGCTTGGTTCTACAACAACCTTTAGCGGCTCGTCTTCAACAGCCACTTTTTCAGGATTTAATTTCACAGCTGGAGCTACCTGTTATGTTCATGTTGTTCTGGATGTAAAATCAACAGCCTCCCACAACGACACACTTGGAATTGAAATCTCGCAATCCTCTGATGTTACCTCAACAAAGAATGTAACTGCTTCCAGCTGGCCTATGCAATTGGGTGCCTCAACTATTAGAGATGTTACTTCCCCAGAAGTAATGGCTAAGCCGAGGGAGCCCTGCGGGATAAAGGGGAGATTTCTTAGTTCTAAAGTATTTGAGGTGAGCTGGAGCAAAGTTACTAAAGATACTAGGGGAGAGAAAGAAAATTTAGAGGGATATAATGTCTACAGGGCGACTTCCACTGAAGGAGAGTGGGTGGGAATAAACTCTGTAGGAAATAGCGTCTTTTCCTCAACGGATGTAGTTAATGGAGAGGTTTACTATTACAGAATCAAGGCAGAAGATATTGATGGCAATGAGAGCAGGGGCTCAATGATTGTAGATACCACGGAAAAGATAAATATAATTGCAGTGGCTGATGATGACCCAAGGAATCAGATAAAGATGTCAAAAGAGATAAATCCAATTCTCTACAAGGGGAATGTGTATGATGAGGACATAAACATAGTTTTAGAAAGAGACGATGAGGAAGAGAAAGATGGTGATACCATAACTTGTTATGACATCAAGGCAATGGAGGCAGATAGTGGAAAAGAGATAAAGGATTTCGTTTTTGCCAGACCACTGGCCAAAATAGTTCTTGCTTACGAAGTTGAAAATGGACATATAAAACGAGTATCATCAATTCCAGAAGACCGTGCATCTGAACAATTGGCTCTCTTCTGGTTCAATGGTTTAGAATGGATTAAATTTGGTGGTGAGGTAGACGAAGATTTGCATCTGGCGAGTATAAGGTCTAAACGAATTGGTAAGTATATGATCAAAAAATCTCTCCGGGCTACCTCGTTTGTAATTGAGGGGATTCATCCGGATAAGATATTCACTCCCAATGGAGATGGCTGGAACGACTACGTTGAAATTCAATATGCTAATCCCAAAGATGGCATCGTAAGTGGTAAGATTTACGACCTCAGAGGCGCCCTGGTAGCAGGAATGGAAAAAGGAGGAAATGACGATACTCTAAAATGGGATGGGAAAGATGCGAATAGCAATCCTGTGCCAGGCGGTGTCTATATCTATCAAATTCAAGTGACTGGTCCTGAGAACAAGGTGATTAATGGGACAGTGGTGGTGGCAAGATAAAAGAAGAAGGCACCATAAATGGTGCCCGACCAAATTGGGCTATGGCTCTGGACGAAATGTAGGGGGCGACATTTATGGCGCCCGATAATGTGGGTTCGATCAATCGAACCCCTACAAACAAGGAGCGAAAAATGAAAAAGATGAAATATATGGTTAAAGTTATTCTGGTCTTGTCTGCTTTGTTCATCTTGGAGTGCACACAATTGGGAGGGAGGACAGAGGAGTATTATAGAGGCTATGTTGATGGAAAATTTGGTGCAACTTCCTTTGAGATTAAAGTCCACCCGAATAAGATATTTACTCCCAATGGTGATGGCTGGAATGACTATTTCGAGATTCAATATGACAACCCATATGATGCTTTAGTGAGTGGTAAGATCTATGATATTAAAGGAAGATTGGTTGCCGATATGGAAAAAGATGAACACAAAGAGAGATTAATTTGGGATGGAAATGGTGTTAACAATGATCCTGTAACAGGTGGTTTATATATTTATCAAGTGGAAGTCTATGGTCCTGAGAATAAAATAATTAAAGGGATAGTAATTTTAGTGAGATAGGGAGGAATAAAATGAGAAGATTGATATGGAAAAGCATGTTAATACTATTGTTTACTTTTACCTGGAATTTGCCTTCAGCCTTTGCTCAATTTGAGGATTTGGGAGTGGGTGCCCGGGGAATTGGAATGGCAAATGCCTTTACTGGTTTAGCTGATGATGGTTATTCCATCTATTATAATCCAGCAGGGTTGGGGAGAATCGGGTGGCAGGAGCTGGTTCTGGATTATGGGAAACTTTATTGGGGACTTGATGATAACTCAAATTTGGGACAAAGTTTTATTGGTTATACTCATTATATTGATAATTTGGGAAAGTTGAAAATAGATGGGACATTTGGATTCGGTTGGTTAAACTTTGCTTTGACGCGCTATTACCGGGAAGATACTTTTATGCTTGCCTACGGAAAGAGAATTTGCGATTTTAGGGCAGGTTCGCTTAAGGCAGGGCTGAGTCTTAAAGTTCTCTACAAAGGGTTTAAAAAGACACTCTATACTGAGAACGCCATCAATCTGGACACAGGTCAACTTAAGGGAGGAAGAGATCCTGTCTTCAAGAACGGCTATTCCCATACAGGTTTCAGTACCAACCTTGGACTTCTCTACGACCTGGGTAGGCACCATTCCTTTGCCTTAACGCTGAATGACATTAACCAGCCAAATATGGGCTTAGCCGACAAAGATAGAGTGGCTCTGACGACAAAGTTAGGTTACGCTTACAGAAGCAGGAATTTCAATATGACATCAGACCTTATTTTCAAAAGAAGAAACATTACCATTTCAGCAGGCACTGAGAAGTGGTTTATGGGTAAGACTTTGGCTGTCAGAGGTGGTTTGGGTATTGGTACGAGAGAATATGCCAGCCTCTCTCTGGGAGCAAGTTATAGATATAGTAGACTCTTTCAATTCGATTATGGCTTTGTCTATCCTTTGAGAGGCGTCTCCAGCTTTTCTGGCTCGCATCGGTTCTCACTTACCTTAAGATTTGGTGTTAAAACTCCTGAAGAGGCGCTTGAGGAGGAGTTGAAAAGAACCAAATCTGAACTCGAATCGGCTAAGGAAGCAGCCCAAAAAGCAAGACTTGAAGCTGAAGAGATAATGAAAGCCAAAGAGACATCAAAGAGAGAGATAGAGGAAGCTCAAGGAAGAGAACGACAAGCCGAAGAGAAGTTGCTTCTGGTTGAGACTAAATTACGTAGAGTTGGGGAGGAATTACGTCGGGTCAAAGAGAAAGCAAGAATAGAAGCACAAGAACAGGCAAAGGAAAAACTGATTAAAAAGTATTGGGATAGAGGATTCAGTTACTACCAGAAAGACGAATATGAGAAAGCTATTGCTGAGATTGGGAAAATTCTGGAATTAGACCCAAATCATCTTGAAGCGGGATGGCTCATAAATCAAGCGGAAGAAAAAATCGAAGAAAGAATTAGAAAAGAAGTTGAAATGTGTTATACTCGTGGGCTGAAAGCCTATTCCGAAGATCGTTTACAAGAGGCGGTTAAAGAATGGAAAGAGGCCTTGAAATTGGATCCAGAGAATGAGAAGATTCAAAAAGCACTGGAAGGAGTTGAAAAAGAACTTCCGTTGAGAGAGGAAAAGAGATGAAATTAAAGACCAAGTTTTCCTTATTCGCTTCTCTTCTTGTCACTATGGTGCTGGCGGCTACAGGCTTTCTTTTTCTGACTTTTGAGAAGCAACATCTTGTTAAGGAAACCAGAGAAAATCAGATTGCTTTAGTTAAGAGTTTAGCAAGCGTCGGCAGGGAAGCTTTGCTCAGGAACTACGATTTATTCCTCATCGATTATATAAAGACAATAAAAAAAGGAAATAGAGTAGTAACTTATGCTCTATTTATTGACAATGAGGACCGAATATTGGCTCATTCTAATCCGCAATTCTTAAGGCAGATTGTAAAGGACACCGTTAGCATAAAAGCTCAAGTAAGCCAGGATCTTCTCATTCAGACGTATCAGATGGTTTCAGAAGAGTCTCAGCAGGAAATAATCGATGTTGCCTTGCCAGTCTTTTTAGGTGGACAGAGGAAAGGAACTGCGCGTATAGGATTTTCCAGGACTGTTTTAGAGGAAGTAATTGAGGGAACTTTGCATGAGACAGGGAAGCGTATTCTTATTGTTGCATTGGGCGTTTTAATTTTTGGACTTTTAGGTGCTTTTATCCTCGCTGCCACTATGACTAAACCAATTAAAGTATTGGTCAAAGGAGCCGACCTTATTGGTCAGGGGAAGTTAGATACTAAAATAAAAGTTGAGAGAAAAGACGAATTGGGTTGGTTAGCTCGTAAGTTTAACCAAATGGCTGAAGGACTTAAGGAGCTTGATGAGATGAAAAATGATTTCGTCTCCAGCGTCACACATGAACTGCGTTCTCCCCTGGCAGCTATTGAAAGTTATGTTAATGAGATGCTTGAAGGGGGGGTAGAAGAATTCGCAAAAACTGGCATTGAGGATTTAACTACTATAAAGAACAACACCATTCGTCTTTCACATTTTATTAATGACTTACTGGATACAGCCAAAATAGAAGTGGGTAGAATGGAAGTAAAACCTCGATTACTCGATTTATCTTCTTTGGTCACGGAAGTGGTCGCTATTTTTATGCCCAAGGCAGAAGGAGAAAAAATCGAGCTCAGAATAGACTTGCCCATCGATTGACCCAAAGTGTTTGCTGATGGAGATAGAATAAGGCAAGTCCTCACTAATTTGATAAGCAATGGCATTAAATTTACTTCCTCTGGCGGGAGAGTAGTTATTAGTGCTGAAAAGATGATAGATAATCCTGAATTTGTCCTGGTTAAGGTCAGTGATGCCGGGACAGGAATTTCTCCGGAGGAGATGGGTAAGCTCTTTGATAAGTTCCACCAGGTAAAAAATGTTAGGGAAAAAGTTAAAGGTGCAAAAGGGACAGGTTTGGGACTGTTCATAGTCAAAAATATTGTGGGGTTACATGGAGGAAAAGTTTGGGCAAAAAGTAAATTAGGTGAGGGAACTACTTTTGCCTTTACTTTACCAGTTAAAAGTGATAAAATAAAAAGCTAAAAAGGGAGAACAGTGATGAAAAAAATCCTTGTTGTTGATGATGAAAAGGATGTACTGGATTTAGTGAGACGTATCTTGGCTCGGGGAGGTTTTGAGGTAATCACTGCCTCGGATGGAAAGGAAGGACTGGCAAAAGTCTATAGCGAAGCACCAGATTTAATGATTTTAGATATTAATATGCCCGTGATAAATGGTTGGGAGGTATGTCGAAAGATAAGAGGAGACCCGTTATATAAGCATCTTCCAATTATCATGCTCACCATAAGGAGAACGAAAAAAGACCAGCTTAAAGGGCTCGACCTCGGTGGTGACGAATATATCACCAAACCCTTCTATCCCAAAGAACTCATTGCTCGAGTTAAAACTGTCCTCCAACGCGCTTCCAGCAAAACTTCTTAAGAAAATAGAACTGACCCCATTTTTTCTTGGTCGAAATTTAAGAACAGATGGAAATCTCGGTTAATGCCGAAGGGGGGACTTCTCTTTCACCTCTCCCCGAACTCCCTCGGCGAAAGAGCCCGCTATCCTCACTGACGCGGTCCTCGCTTTTCCTCCCATGAGGTCGGCGTGAGAATAGCTTCAAATCCCCTTTGGTTGGAAATATGTCTATTAGGTTAGTCGAGGTTAAGAGGGAGTGGTTGTCTGTGATAATGCCGAAGGGGGGACTTGAACCCCCAAGGGCTTTCGCCCACACGGCCCTGAACCGTGCGTGTTTGCCAATTTCACCACTTCGGCATAATGTCAAAATAATTTTAATTTAGCATGGAGAAAAAGTCAAGCCCAAACTTATGTTTGGGCTTTTTTATTTGCAAAAAGGAATCTATTTTGGTATAATTTAAAAGATGAAAAAAATCATAGGTACAAACAAAAAGGCTTTACACGAATATGAAATTTTGGAGACCTATGAGTCGGGGATTGTTTTAGTTGGCTCGGAAGTAAAGTCTTTGCGGGAAGGAAAAGCGGCTTTGAAGGGTGGTTTTGGTCTCATAGAAGGAGAAGAGGCATTCCTTTATAATGTACATATAAGCCCATATGAAAAGTCCTCAACAAAGGATTACGACCCGAAGCGAAAAAGGAAGTTACTTTTGCATAAGCATGAGATAAAAAGATTGATGGGCAGAGTTCAACAAAGAGGCTTGACTTTGGTCCCTTTAGAGATGTATTTTAAAGGGGGAAATGCGAAGGTTTCTCTTGGCCTTGCCAGGGGGAAAAAGACATACGATAAAAGGGAAGCTTTAAAAAGGCGCGAAGCCGAAAGAGAAGTAAGAAGGTCGATGAAAGATAGATATAAATAAAGGGGGCGATCAGGTTTCGACAGGGATAGAGAAAGCAAGGACGGCAGGTCGAGGTTTGTCGAAGGCTCGTTAATCAATCGACAACAAAACTAAGTGCTGACACTAATAAGTTAGCATTAGCCGCGTAAGCGGACACGCTCACCTCTTTTTGCCCATTGGATGGGGATGAGTGTCAGAGAGATGGGATAGTTCCGGCTTTTGCCTTGGAAGTCGGGATGAGATTTAAAGGCTGCTCCGTCTCGAATCCTGTCTTTGGGTAATAAGGCGGGGGAGATTCCAAACAAAGACTAAACCTGTAGATGTCCTGCTGAAATATTTCTGGACGCGGGTTCGATTCCCGCCGCCTCCACCAAAATCATAGGCAGAGATATGAACAGGAAATCAAAAATACTCATAATTGACGATGACCCCGACGCTCTGGAGACAATGGCAGCAGTACTGGAAACTCGCGATTACCAGGTATTGACGGCCCTTTCGGGAGCGGAAGGCATTAGTAAGGCAGTCAAGGAGAAACCTGACCTCATTATGATGGACGTATTGATGCCTGAAGTTGATGGATTTGCTACCTGCAAGATGATTAAAGAAAATGAAGAAATTAAAAATATTCCTGTAATTCTTCTCACAGGTACAGGAATGGTTGGCGATATGGAAAAAGGCTTTGCAGTTGGGGCTAAGGATTTTATGATTAAGCCAATTAATTGGGATACACTTTTCTTAAAGATTAAAGAATTAATCCCATCATAAAACAATCAGGTCGATGACCCTTTCGGGTGACGGAATCGGCATTCTAAAGAGTGCCCGGCCAAACAAGTAGTGAGGTGTAGTTGAAAAAATTATTTCTATGCGGGTTAATATTGATTTTCTGTTTCTCTCTTGCCTCAGCCCAGAGGCAACTGGCCAAGATTAAGGTGCTTACTGCCGAGAGGACTTATAGCGATATCGATTTACTTTTAATTGCGGGAATGGGGTATCTTAAAATCAATGATGCGGCTGAGATATTTGATGGAAAAGTTGATTTTGACCCGGTTAAGAATAAGGCAAGTCTGGAATTGAGTCAGGGGATGGTAGAGTTTTTTATTGATAGCCCTGAGGTAATTATAGACAATATTAAACGCAAGATGAAAAAGGAAACCAAAATTATCGAAGGAAGAGTATGGATTCCTTTG
>DAOVHK010000186.1 GCA_030671905.1 Clostridia bacterium
GAGTTATTGGGACTACTCTCTTTTCGTTAAAAAGGATTCCAGCCTAAAATTGGATGTCGATTTAGGCTGGCGGGAAAAGAGATACAAAGAAAAAGACGTATATACTAATAGTCAATGGTTGTTAAAACTAAAGTCTACTTATAAGATAGAAGATTTATGGAGTATCTCAGGAGAGATGGGTTATAAAGACTATGACTATTTCCTGAGCGAAGGTAAAGACAGAAGGGAATTCTCTGAAAAAGTAGAAGGGAAGAGATATTTCTCCAATAAGAGGCTTCAGTTTCTCGCTCTTCTCAATTTCCGTCAGACAGATTTTAACTCCCAGCCGAATACAAATCAATTTATTTATAGGCTGGGGGTTAAGGTGAGACCGGAATTTAGCTTCCTATCAGAGATGACAGGGAGAATAGAAGAGGGGAAGAAGTATACGGATGAGGATATAGAAGAAGAACAGGAAGGTGACTACTATTTTAAATACCGCAGGTGGTGGCTGAAGACAGAGCATTCTCTCTTGGAAAGAATGTATACAGTTCTAAAATACACCGATTATAATAAAAATTATACAACCGCTGATTATGACTACAGCTGGTATGAGATAGAGAATCGGTGGAGGTATATATTCTTAAAAAATCCTGTGAAGAGGTTATCTCTTATCTTCAGTTATCTCCATAGAGAAACAGACTATTCCCAAAGGAAGATTTCAAGCTATGACAAAGATTCAGTAGAAATGCAAACCCAATATTCCTGGAGGAATAACTGGAAGGCTTTGCTAAAGTTCGGTGTAGGCTTTTACAATTATATTATTGGCAGAGAAAAAGATAAAAAGACTTATTCTATAGGTATTCAATTTGAGAAGGAGATTATCGCCCGTAAATTAGCTTTGGCAACGGAATATAAGTGGAAATTGAAAGACTATGAGTTAAAGCCTGATGTGACCCAGAACGCAGGGAGAGTTTCCATAGATTATAAGTTTTAGGTAGTGGTTGAATCTATTGAACTCGTTACAGAAAAAGATGAATTTTTGAAAGGAGGGTGGAAATGAAAACAACTGTTGACAAGGAATTGTGTACTGGCTGTGGAGTCTGCACTGATACTTGTCCGGAAGTGTTTGTGCTCGATGATGATATAGCCAAGGTCATTGTGAACGAAGTTCCCGAAGGAGCAAAAGAATCCTGTAAGGAATCTGCTGAAAGTTGTCCTGTTGATGCAATAACTTTACAGGAATAGTCTGTGCCTACAAGCATTTGTAGGCACGGTTTTAACCGTGCAAAATGGGAGGCATAACTCTTATGAAATCTTATACGGAACACCTTTGGTTTAATACAAAAAATAGGCGAGAGTTCATAAACATAACTCCGCAGGTTGAGGAAGCTGTGAAAAAAAGCGGGGTGAAAGAAGGTCTTTGCCTTGTCAATGCCATGCACATTACGGCAAGCGTATTTATTAATGACGATGAAGATGGTTTACATCAGGATTTCAGTGAATGGCTGGAAAAATTTGCTCCCTATGGAAAAGAAAAGTATAAACACAATTTGACCGGAGAAGATAATGGAGATGCTCATCTGAAACGGACTATGATGGGCAGGGAAGTAGTGGTTGCCATAACCAAGGGGAAATTGGATTTTGGACCATGGGAACAGATTTTTTATGGTGAATTTGATGGGCGAAGAAGAAAAAGGGTTCTAATCAAGATTATAGGTGAGTAGAGGAATGGTGGGCTACAGTTCACTGTAGGAACAGGTATGAGACATAAAATTCGAGACATCAGGATAGAATATTATAGGAGCAGGGGACCAGGCGGTCAAAGGAAGAATAAGAAGGAAACAGCGGTTCGAATCCGCCATATTCCCACAGGGATAACAGCAATTGCCACTGAGTCTCGTTCCCAGGCGAGAAATCTACAGATTGCTCTGAAAAGAATCAAAGAAAGATTGGAGCGATTAAAAAGGAAAAAGAAACGAAGAATTCCCACTAAAATATCAGTTTCGGCAAAAGAGCGAATCCTCAAAAAGAAGCGGTTAAGGGCGGAAAAAAAGAAACTGCGACATAAAATAATAGAGTGGTGAACTAATAAACCAGCTTAATTCCGGTTAGAAAAGTATAATTATGGAGGGAAACTATGTGGTTTGTTGTCTGGGTTGGTTTGGCAGTTCTGATTGGTTATTATTATAAACAGAAGGGGCTAAATAGTATCCTCGGCTTTTTGTTAAGTCTTTTTGCCAGCCCTCTTGTTGCCTTTATTGTGGGGGCACTACTTTCTCCGGAGTGGAGGGTTTTTGAGAAATCGAAAAAGTGCCCACAATGTGCAGAGTTTGTTAAAGCTGGAGCGAAGATTTGCCGGTTCTGTAATTACGAGTTTAAAGAAAAAGAGATGAAACCCGAAAGACCATTGACTGAAGAGGAGTGGCTGGCACAGGAGGTTAGGAAGAAGAAAGAGAAGAAATTGAATCTGTATTTCTTTGGTATTTTCGTTTTGGGAACTATAATTGCATTTTTATTGATATTGGCTTTTATTAAGCGTCAAGTAGAGAGCACTAAAAGAACTGATATAATGAGAGGAAAAATCGAAGAGATAAGGTGAAGTAAGGAACGGAACAACCAGTAAGGTTCCTATTTA
>DAOVHK010000082.1 GCA_030671905.1 Clostridia bacterium
GATGGTGCTGGAGAAGAACCGAAGACTTCTGGGAAAAGTGGAAGAGGTTATGGTGGAGAGGTTTGCCCGGAAAGAGAAGAAGTTTGTGGGAAAGACGAGGGGTAATAAGAGGGTGTTTTTTTCGGGGGATGGTAAAGATATTGGGGAATTGGTGCCGGTGGAGATAGAAGAGGCGTATACGTGGTCGTTGTTGGGGAGGGTGAAGTAGTTGATGGAATTCGGGCGACCATGGAAGGTCGCCCCTACGCGATCATTCAGGAAATTTTCAAGAAATTTTTGATGGGAGGTGGGTATGAGTCAAGTGAAGTTGGTGGTAGTTCTGATTTTTGCTTTCCTTTTGGTTCTCCTGGCTGTGGTAAACCAGCCGCAAGTATCGATGAACCTTTTACTCTGGAAGACTCCTGAGGTATCCCTGATTGTCTTTGTGTTTGCTGCGATCCTTCTTGGTGGGATATTTGCTACTGTTTTGGGAGTGGTAACCCAGATGAAATTCAAGAAGGACCTTACGACGAAAGAGAAAGAGGTGAAGGAACTGGAAGAAAGGGTTGTCAAGTTACAACTTGCTACTGGTAAATCGGAAGAAGTGAAAAAAGAAGAGAAGAAGCCTGCTCTTGAGATAGAGCCGCAGGAGTGATATAAGATGATTGGATTCGGGCGACCATGGAAGGTCGCCCCTACGTGATTGGAATTCGGGCTCAATGAATTGAGCCCCTACAGACTTCGCGAGGTTACAGACTTTGGGTAAATTTACTCCATTGATGGAGCAGTATCATAAGATTAAGAAGGAGTATCCTGATACTCTCCTCTTTTTCAGGCTGGGTGATTTCTACGAGATGTTTGGAGACGATGCTAAGCTGGGTTCAAAGGTTCTGGAAATTGCCTTGACTTCCCGTCATAAAATCCCTATGTGTGGGGTGCCTTACCACTCTGTCAGTAAGTATATTGCCACTCTGATTAAGGGAGGACATAAAGTGGCAATCTGTGAACAACTGGAAGATGCTAAAGTGGCAAAGGATTTGGTTAAACGTGATGTTATCAGGGTTATCACTCCGGGGACGGTTCTGGAAGAGAATCTCCTTCCGGAGAAGAGTAATAATTTCTTAGCATCTATATATTTAGAAAGACCAAATGGGGAAAGAGCCGGTCTTGCCCTGGTGGATATCTCTACTGGCGAGTTTCTGGCTACCGAACTTGAGGGAGGGAATCTTCTGGAAGAGGTCTCATTGGAGTTGACCCGGCTTCCTGTGGCAGAGGTTATTTTGCCCAGAGAGGAAGAAAGTAATGGGAAACTTCATAATCTCCTTAAAACTTACTCCCTTCCTGTAAATTATGTTGATGATTGGAATTTTATGAAGGAGAATGCCTACCAGAAATTGGTGGGCCAGTTCCAGCTCCATTCTCTGAAAGGGCTTGGGTTTGAGAATCGGGAATTGGCTATAAGTGCTTCAGGAGCGATTATAAGTTACTTAGAAGCTACACAGAAGATGGCGCTTTCTCATCTTTTACGATTAAAGTTCTATTTGAAAAAAGAGTTTATGGTTCTGGATGAGTCGACGAGGAAAAATCTGGAGTTGCTGGCTAATGTTCAGGATAATACTAAGCAGGGAAGCCTTCTTGGGGTTCTGGACTTAACCCAGACAGCAATGGGAGGCAGGAGACTCAGACAATATATTCTTGAGCCTCTTACGGATGTGGAGAGAATAAAAGCCCGTCAGGGAGGAGTTGGGGACTTCTTTTCTAGTTCTATAACCAGAGGAAAGGTTGGGGAAGTTCTTAAAAATATTTTTGATTTGGAAAGACTGATAAGTCGCCTATGTTGCGGGACGGCTAATGCCAGGGACATGGTGAGCCTTAAGAATTCACTTAAACTCATTCCTAAGATAAAAGAAGTAATAGAGGGACTGAAAAGCAGGATGGTTCTGGAACTCATCGAGGAACTGCATGATTTGAAGGAGATTGTTGATTTGATTGAAAGGGCGATAGTTCCTGAGCCACCTCCTACAATTAAGGAAGGCGGGATTATTAAACCTGAATATGATGAAGAGTTGAATAAGCTTCACCAGGCTGCCACAGGAGGGAAAGAGTGGGTTGCTGAGCTTGAGGCAAAGGAAAGGAAGAGGACAGGGATAAATTCGTTAAAAGTTGGATATACCAGTGTCTTTGGTTACTATATTGAAATTACCAAATCCAATCTAAAACAGGTTCCTGAGGACTATATCAGGAAACAGACGCTGGTTAATGCGGAAAGGTTTGTTACTCCGGAACTGAAAGAGAAGGAAGTGCTTATCCTGGGGGCAGAAGAGAGAAAGGTGGAACTGGAATATGAGATATTCCAGGATATAAGGAAGAGAGTAATTGGTGAGGCGAGAAAGATTCAGGAAGTGGCGAGGACGATTGGCGAGATAGATGTTCTGAATTGTCTGGCTGAAGTTGCAGCAAATAATAACTATACAAAGCCTACTTTGAATGATGAAGAGGTTATATCCATTAAAGCAGGTCGCCACCCTGTTGTGGAAAAGATACTGATTGGCGAGAAGTTCATTCCTAATGATACATATCTGGATGAGTGTGAGAATCAAGTTCTTATCATTACCGGTCCAAATATGGCGGGAAAATCTACCTATATTCGCCAGGTAGCGCTTATTGCTCTTCTGGCTCAGATGGGTAGCTTTGTTCCTGCTGAAGAGGCGACAATTGGCATAGTTGACCGTATCTTCACCCGCATTAGCACCAGAGATACTATTTCCCGGGGTGAATCTACGTTTATGGTGGAGATGATTGAGACTGCCAATATCCTGAACAATGCAACTTCCAGGAGCCTTCTTATCCTGGATGAGATTGGTCGGGGAACGTCCACGTTTGATGGCATCAGCATTGCCTGGGCAGCAGTGGAATACCTGAACAGTATGGCAAAAGGAACGCAGGCTTCTGGTGAATCTGAAAGGCCTTTGGGTCCCAGGACTCTATTTGCTACCCACTATTTTGAGCTGACCGAGCTGGCGCAGACCCTATCAGGAGTGAAGAACTACAATTTTGCTGTTCGTGAATGGGGAGACAAGGTCATTTTCTTACGTAAATTGATAGAAGGAAGCGCGGATAAGAGTTATGGAATCCACGTAGCTCAACTGGCAGGACTGCCAAAGGAGGTGTTAGAAAGAGCAAAAGAGATACTTTGCGATTTGGAGAAGAATGCTTACCGGGAAAATGGAATGCCTAAATTAGCGAAAGTGGAAAAAGAGGCGAAGCAGCTTTCTCTATTTGCTGAAAGAGAGAAGAGTCTCCTTAAAGAATTGAAGGAGATAAAAGTAGAAGAGATGACGCCAATAGAGGCGTTGAATAAGCTGCAGGAATTGAAGAAGAAGGTAAAGAAAGGGGGGAATTGAGTATGGTAAAGGAAAGAAGAAAGCATAGACGGATTCCCACAGTAACGGTTGTCAAGGAGGCTCTGGTTGAATCGCCGGAAGCGAACTTGAAGCAAGAAATTCCGGCAATCATCTACAATGTAAGTGCTGGGGGTATGGCGCTCATAACTTTTCTATCCCTTCCTGTAAATGCTTCTATCAATTTGAATTTCAACCTGGATGGTCTGAAATTGAAGGATGTGGAGGGGAAAATAGTGCGGGTTGAAGGGAAAGAGAAGACATATTTAGTTGTTATTGCTTTCACCAAAATAAGGGCGGAAGTTAGGAAGCGCATCAACATGATGGCAGATGCCTTCGACCTTTGCGAAACAAGGAGAATGCTGGGCGAGGAAAATATATGCTCTGCAGAATGTACTTACTATAAACTGTGCGCCAAGCCAATAAAAGTGGAAATTAGAGGATATAAGAATTAAAGGTAGTGTAAGACTTTATGTCCGTAAATGAATGTAGCCGCAGAGCGAAGCTCTGCTAAAAGGAAAGCAAAGCTTATGCTTTGCCGCTACAAAAAATGTTAGCTAAGGTGGAGCAAAATGGCGGGTAAAATTGAAGTTTTATCTGAAGAAGTGATAAACAAGATAGCTGCTGGAGAAGTTGTGGAGAGACCAGCATCGATTGTCAAGGAACTGGTAGAAAACTCTCTGGATGCCGGAGCAAAGCATATTACCATAGAAATAGGAAGAGGGGGAAAGAAATTAATCCGGGTAATTGATGACGGCTCAGGCATGTCCAAAGAAGATGCTGAATTGGCTCTGCAGCGCCACGCTACCAGTAAGATAAAGGAGTTAGAAGACCTTCAGTCGATTAGAACTTTGGGTTTTCGCGGAGAGGCTTTACCTTCGATTGCTGCTGTAGCTAATCTGACTTTACTTACCCGGGGTGAGGAGAGTCCTGTAGGTTGCCAGATAAAAGTCAAGGGTAATTCTTTTGAACTCCTGGAAGCAGGAAGTCCGCCGGGAACTACAGTAACAGTTGAAGACCTCTTCTCTAATGTCCCAGCGCGCCTGAAGTTTTTGAAGGCGGATTCCACAGAGAGTCGGCAGATAACCAGGGCAGTTCAGAACTTTGCCCTGTCTCATCCTAAGGTAAGTTTTGAATTGAAAGAAGACGGTCGACATATCATAAAGAATCTTCCCCGAGAGCAGACCTTACTGGAAAGAATCGCTTCTCTATACGGAACTAAAATAGTGGAGGACCTCGTTCCCCTGCAGTTTGAAAATAAGTTTTTGAGAATTTCCGGTTTCATTACCAAACCCAATCTTTCTTATACTAATCGTCAACACCAATTTTTATTCGTAAATAAACGGGCAATTAGCAGCCGACTAATCGGCCACGCTACTTGGGAAGGATATAAGGAGTTTCTGCCACCCTCACGCCACGCAGGTGTTTTCCTTTCCATGGAGATTGGACCATCTCTGGTTGATGTAAACGTTCATCCCACAAAAAAGGAAGTGCGCTTTGTCAACGAGCCAACAATACACACAATTGTTATGCAGACTATCAAGCAAAATCTACATAAAGAAGTCACAATGGTGGAAATAGAGGAGAAGACTACCTATCCTGAAGGTTCGTCTTTTCGGAAAAGAAGAATTGAAGAAGCAATGAAAGACTATCTAGTGAAAAGCCAAAAGTGGCAGGGATCGATTTCTCATGAGGAGTTGTTCCAGCCAAAGAAGTTCCACATTCCTGAGCCAGAAAAGAGAATAGAGGTGAAGAAAGAAGCGATGGTGGCGCTGGGACAATTAGATAACCTGTACATAGTTGCTCGCAGTGCAGATGGAATAGTAATCCTGGACCAGCATGCAGCCTGGGAACGAATCCTCTATGAACAGCTGGAAAATGACTATAAAAACCAGAAAATAGAGTCGCAACGCCTTCTATTTCCCATCCAGATTGAACTACCTCCTCATAATGTCCAGGTATTGATAGCTAATACAGACCTTTTCTCCAAATTGGGCTTTGAAATGGAACAGTTTGGACCTTCTTCTTTCCTGGTCAAAGCCACGCCACATATCCTGGGGAAGGAAATTAAAAAGCAATTTATCTTAGACCTTATTGATGAGATTTCTGATGAAGTGAAAAGAAAAGAGAGTAAGAAAATGGCTATAGAAATTTCTTCTGATATATTTAAAATTATGGCTTGCCGGGCAGCAATTATGGCCGGGCAGAGCTTGAGCGATAGAGAGATGGACGAAGTCCTGAGGAGACTCAATAGGTGCGAATCTCCTCATATCTGTCCCCATGGCAGGCCAACAATGATTAAATTGACCAGGGAAGAGCTGGATAGAAGATTCAAAAGATAAAAAAGTGACAGGTACTTTTTTTGTTTTTCTTTTTATACAGTTTCTCTAAGGCTTCTTTATCGTCTGCCACAAAATAAAGTGTAATATTGGTAAAGATTTTTTTCTCAATCCAAAGGTGGAAGTTATAAATTCACCAAAGGACCCTGCGAATACTGGAAAAGGATGAGAAATATGACCTATTACGCCTTAAGCGCCCTAATAAATGGAATTACTTCTACTTTTTTGGGAATACTTGTATATTTTAAGAAAAGGCAAGTCGCTGTCAGTAGGAAATTTTGCATGTTCCTTTTAGCCGCAGCTTTTTGGAGGTATAGTTTTTTTATTTGGCAACTTTCTACCAGTGAGGCAACCGAAAGTTTGAGTAAGTAAAGCTTTCGCTTTACATTCCTGGAGTGTCAAACGAAAGTTTGACTCCTAACCCTAGCCCTCTCTCCCAAGGGAGAGGGAAAAGAGATATGCGAAAACCAATAATTGTTTTACTTGGGCCAACTGCTTCCGGGAAGACGGAAGTTGCCTTATCTTTAGCCAAGAAGGTTAACGCCGAAATTATTTCTGCTGATTCGATGCAGGTATATAAATATCTTAACATTGGAACTGCCA
>DAOVHK010000121.1 GCA_030671905.1 Clostridia bacterium
AAAAGGAGAAGACGATATGAAAGTATATCGCTGTAGGATTTGTGGAGAGGTCTATATAGGAGAAGAGAAGCCCAGGAGTTGTCCTTTTTGTGGAGCTCACGATAATTATTTTGTCTTAGCAAAAGAATGGAAATTGATACAAAACGAATCTTTGTCAGACATAAGCAAAGAGAATTTGAGGAAGGCGTTAGAACTGGAGATAGATAATACAAATTTTTATAAAGCCATATCTGAGAAGAGCAAAGACGTTTATGTCTCCAGTATGTTTAAAGGTTTGTCAAAGGTTGAAAGAGAACACGCCTCAACCATATGCAAACATCTAAAGATAGAGAAACCGGATTCAAAAGTAGGGTTGGATAAAGCAGTCGATTCTGACCGGGAGAATATAGAAGAGGCCAACAGGAGAGAAAAAAGGGCGGTTAAATTTTACACAGAAGCAAGAAATCAAGCCCCGGAGGAAGAAATAAAGGAATTCTTTAAGGCGTTGATGGAGATAGAGTCAGACCATATAATACTAACCAAGTAGAGACGATGATTAAATTCGAAACAAAGATATCAGACATAATACAAAGAACCCATAATGTAAAAAGCTTCCGCTTTAGAATAAAAGAAGATGTGGATTTTAAACCAGGACAATTCTTTTTTGTTATCATAAAAATTGATGGGACAGAGAGGACAAAACATTTTTCTTTTTCCAATTCTCCTACGGAAAAAGGGTACGTAGAGTTTACTAAGAGAATAACCGATAGCGAATTTTCCCAGGCACTGGAAAGATTAAAAACCGGGGATTGGGCGAGATTAAAGATGCCTTATGGGTCTTTCACATTTGGGGGCGAATATAAGAAAATAGCCTTTCTTTCGGGAGGCATAGGTATAACGCCTATAAGGTCCATATGTAAGTTCGCCACAGACTCGATGTTGCCCACAGACATGGTATTACTGTATGGCAATAACAGGGAAGAAGATATTATATTCAGGGAGGATTTAGATAATATGCAGGCAGTTAATAAGAATTTACGCATAGTTTACACTTTAACCTCCTCAGATATAGATAGAAAGATTTGGAAAGGGAGAACAGGCTATATAGACGATACTATGATAAAAGAAGAGATGCCGGATTATACAGAAAGAATCTTTTATATCTGTGGACCTCCCAGGATGGTAGAAAGTCTAATAAATATTTTAAGAAATAAGTTAAGCGTTCAACAAGATAAAATCAGAATAGAAAATTTTTCAGGATATTAAGTAAGCTCCAGACTTATGTTGTTTTTCAAGGAGGTGTTGTATGCCAGTAGAAAACACAGGGGAAAAGTATAGATGCAATGTATGTGGTAATGAAGTCACGGTAACAAAAGTAGGTGGCGGTGAACTTGTCTGTTGCGGGCAACCTATGGAAAAAATAGAAGGTTAAGAAGTGAAAGTATTAGGGATAAATGGCAGTCCGAGAATAGGCGGAAATACAGATATCCTCCTGGATAAGGTTCTGGAAGGAGCCAGAAGTAGAGGAGCTGAAACAGAAAAGGTTGTCTTAAATGACCTTAAATTTTCTCCCTGTCAGGAATGCGAAAACTTAAAGGATGACGGCTCCTGCATAATAGAAGATGATATGCAACCACTTTACCAAAAGATTATAAACGCAGATGGTATAATTTTGGCCTCACCCATATTCTTTGGTAGCCTTAGCGCCCAGACGAAGATGATGATAGACCGTTTCCAGTGTGCTTGGAGAGCAAAGTATGTATTAAAAGTTGACATATTTAAGAAAAAGAAAATAGGTGGCTTTGTTTCTGTAGAGGGAACCACAAGAGAAGATTTTTTTGATAATGCGAAATTGATTGTTAAGAATCTATTTAAAACAATAGATGTGAGTTACAAAGAAGAGCTTTTTTGTTCAGGTGTTGATGGAAAAGGAGACATATTGAAATATCCGGAAGTTTTAAAAAAGGCATTTGAATTGGGAGAAAGAATTGCTCTTGGTTAAACTAATTTTAAGAAAGGGGGGAGTAACGTGGTGAATATATTTGCGGGAAGTGAGATAGTAGAATTGGGAATTCAGATTGAGAAGAATGGTAGAGATTTTTACAATGCGGTGATTGAGCAATCAAAGAATCAAAAGGCTAAAGAGACGTTCAAATATCTGGCAGGCGAAGAAGAAAAACACATAGCTGTTTTTCAAAATATATTAGATTCAGTGCACAAATATGAACCGCCAGAGTCATATCCGGGAGAATATTTTGCATATATGAATGCTTTAGCCAGGGACTACGTATTCACCCAGAAAGACAAAGGTAGAGAGATAGCCAAAAATGTAAAGGGCGATAAAGAAGCTATCAGCCTGGGCATAGGATTTGAGAAAGATTCGATTATTTTCTATGTAGGGATGAAGAAGGTAGTGCCAGAATACGACCATAAAATAGTCGATAAGCTAATTACACAGGAGCAAGACCATCTAAGACAGATGTCCGAGCTAAAGGAGAGCCTGTAATTTAAAGGAGGTCAGTATTGTGGATAAAAAAGTTAAAATCTACAGCACTCCTACCTGTCCATTTTGCATGATGTCCAAGAAGTTCTTAAAGGAGAACAATATTGATTTTGAGGATATCGATGTTTCTACTGACCAGGCAAAAGCACAGGAGATGGTTCAGAAATCAGGGCAAATGGCTGTGCCTGTAATAGACATCGATGGCGAAATTATAGTGGGATTCGATAAGGAGAAGATAAGAAAAACATTGGGGTTATGATGTTCGATTTAATCATTATTGGGGCAGGGCCAGCAGGTATAACAGCCAGCGTCTACGCTGCCCGAAAGAAAATGAACTTTTTAGTTATTACCAAAGATATCGGTGGGCAGGCGGCGTGGAGTGGAGACATAGAGAATTACACAGGTTATCAATTCATTACCGGTTCTGAGCTGGCAGGCAAGTTTGAGGAACATATGCGAAAATATAGTATTGAATTAAAAGAAAATGAAGAAGTAATAGAACTAAAAAGAAAGGATAGAGGAGTTTGGGTTAAGACTGATAAAGGTGCTTATGAAGCAAAAACAGCAGTAATAGCCTCTGGCAAGAGGTCAAGAGAACTGGGCGTGCCCGGGGAGTTGGAATTTAAAAATAGGGGGCTTACTTACTGCGCTACTTGCGATGGTCCTCTATTTGCTGAAAAGGATGTGGCAGTCATCGGAGGAGGGAACTCTGCTTTAGATGCAGCCCTACAATTAATTCAGATAGCCAAACATATATATCTTATCAATATCACCTCAGCCCTCACTGGAGATGCAATAATGAGGGAGAAAGTCAGGGAGAGTAAAAAAGTGTCTATCTTAAATAGCACCCGGGTCACAGCTGTTTTGGGAGAGAGGATGGTCAGTGGAATTAAAATAAAAAGAGAAGATAAGGAAGAAACACTGCCTGTGGAGGGAGTTTTTGTGGAAATCGGTCTTATTCCTAATTCTGAATTTGCTAAAGAATTAGAAAAGAATGAACTGGGTGAAATTAGGGTAAACTGTCGCAGCGAGACCAATATCCCGGGCATCTTTGCTGCCGGTGATGTTACTGATGTGCCTGCAAAACAGATTATAGTAGCAGCAGGAGAAGGGGCTAAGGCGGCACTAGGTGCTTTTGGATACTTAGCTCAGCACAGATAAGAATAAAGAGGTAAAAAACATCCCTGGTGCAAAAAGAGGTGAAATAGTAAACAGCTTTTCAGAAAAAGATTGTCAACGCGAAGTAAAGATGTTATAATACTTGGCAACTTCTACTCGATTGGGTCATTTTTCGTCTTAACTCTTAGAAGAAAAGAGGGAAAATTATGCTCATATTGATTAAGCTTATCGGTATAGTTATGGTAGGTTTCGGGATTATTTTTCTGGTGAGCCCAAATACTATGAGGAAGCTTATGCTTCTTTGCGAAAAAGGAAAGAGAATTTACATAGCAGGTATCTTAAGGATTTTGTTTGGCGTCACCTTCTTATTGGCTGCTTCACAGTGTAGGCTGGCTGGAGTTATAGTTACGCTGGGTATACTGTTTATAATAGCAGGTATTACTATCTTTATCCTTAAACTAAATAGAATAAAGACTATACTTAACTGGTACTATGGAAGGTCACGTCTTATTCTACGCCTCATTGCCCTTATTCCTATAGCCCTGGGCATGTTGATTCTCTATTCTGTTAGCACCTGTTGAAAAATGGTAGTCGCTCCGATTCATCGGAGCATTTAGGAGTAGCAGACTTTAGTCTGCGTATACTAAAACCCTCCTGTACTACGCACGTATAATAATCATATAAAAGCTAATAAGGCAAGAACAGAGTATCAATAGGAGAAGATTATGAAAGGAATATTAGTTCTGGAGGATGGTAGCTATTTTGAAGGCATCTCCATAGGGAAAGCCGGGGAAAGGATAGGAGAGGTAGTTTTAAATACTGCTGTTGTTGGATACCAGGAGATTATGACCGACCCGGCAAATGC